>DATICR010000146.1:0-8542 GCA_035456745.1 Ignavibacteriaceae bacterium | reverse complement strand
TTTTTTCACTTCATTCAAAGAATTAAAAGAGTCATTTATGAATACAATGATGGATATACTGAGTTCTACAATTATTGGAGGCATGCTGATGCTTCTGATTTTTAAGCTGAATCTTTTTATGTCTGAATCAAGTTATTCATCCGATAAAGAATTAAGACTTCAGCAGAATACAAAAACGCTTGCGGAAATTATGAATTCTGATTTTAGAAAAATCGGATATAATTTTCCGGGTACAGCAATTATAACGGCCCAGTCGGATAGATTTAAATTCGTTGGGGATTTGGAAAGGCCGGGTTTTTCAGGAAATGGAGTAGTCGATACGGTAGAGTATTTTCTTGAAGATTCTACCTATTCCCCGGGAACAACTAACCTGAAAGATAAAATATTAGTGAGAGTGTTAAATAATGCTGATACCATAAGCGGACCATCACTTGGACTTGTTAAACTTCAGTTTTCATACCTTGATAGTGTTTCTGCACCCACCGCGGATTTATCAAAAATAAGATATATTAAAACAGAGATGTGGGTTGAGCCGACTGAATCTGTAAATAACTTTGTAACAGGGAATAATGATTCCACTTTTACATACTGGGAATTCACTATTTATCCGAGGAATATATAATATGGGAAAGAGCTCATTAATAATCGTGCTTGGAACAATGCTGCTTGTGTCATTCCTGATTTTAAAATTGAATAATAATTCCAATGAAAATCTATCCACAACTGTGAATATGTTCGATCAGACCCAGGCAAGACTCATCGCAAACACCGGCGTTGAAATCTATCTGGAAAAACTTTATGCTGATCATTCATTAATTAACAAAGTATCATCCGAGCAAGATTTATTTGGTGGAACATTCAAAGTGGGAATTGCAGGTACACTGCCAGATGTCAGGGTGACTTCCAAAGGAACATTTCAGGGTGTTGAACATTGGTCCGTAGCCGACGCATATCTCACTCCCATAACATTCCCTAATCCACCGGGTGGTATTTATATAAGCACCCATTCTGTCGTACAGGCAAATCAGGTTGGTGATATGCATGTCAGCGGTCTTGATCATGATCAGTATGGCGTAGTTAAAGGAAGTGGAAAACCGGCTGTCTGGGGTGTAGGTGTTGATAATGAATCTGATAAAGAAAATATTCTGGCTGGTCTTAAGAAACCGGATAATATTGAAGGTCTACTCGATTCCTTAACGGGCGAAACGGGTTACCCAAGTGTGGGTGTAACAAGTTTGGGCGTGGATTGGGAAAAAATATATCAATTTCTCTCAAATGCAGCGGACCAGACATTTATTACTGATATTCCTAAAAGCGCTAATCTCGGGACATATAGTGCACCTAAAATAACTCTGGTTAATGCTGACGCATCTTTGAACAAATCTATTATGGTAAATGGTAACACCGGCTGTGGTATTATGGTGGTGAACGGCGATATTAAGTTTGCCGGTAATTTCAATTATCAGGGTATCATTCTTTGTTATAAAAACTCCGACCTTACTTTTTCATCTACCGGTACTAACCAGGTAATTGGAGGTATTATTGTTGCTGGTAAAACAGTTGATTTCAATTTATCCGGAACGATGAATGTAAAACATAGCCAGGAAGTCATTGATAATGTAAGAGCACTTCTCAAATCAAACGGTTTCAAAATTTTATCATGGTATGAATAGTAAAGAGAAATTACATTAAATTAAAAAAATGGTTCATAGTTTCAGTTTGCGTCAGACGCCATTTTTAATGACAAAGCTGACATTCAATTTTATGTCAAAGGACTACCATTTTGTTTATAAACAAAATAAAAGGATTAAACAGGGGTACAATTACTTACGTTTTTTTCAACAGTTTAAAATAAATACTGAGGAAAAATTATGAATAGTGTACAATCAATGTTATCAATCGGTGCCCTCGTATTACTTTCTTTGTCCTCATTCAGATTTAATACTTCTGTACTCGAAAATTCTACTGCTCAGATTGAAAATAAGGTTTCTTTGACTGCATTTTCACTTGCAGATGATATGATTGAGACCATAAAACAGAGAAGTTTCGATGAAGCAACTATAGAATTTCCTACAGGTTTGGCTAATCTGACCGATCCCGATCATCTTAGTGCGGAGAGCGGTGAAACCTATTTAACTTTTGACGATATAGATGATTATAATAACTACTCTAAAACTGTCAGTGCGCCTCATGCCGAAAATTACCATCTATGGTGTAAAGTGAGTTACGTGGATGGAGATAATCCTGATAATGAAATAAATACCAGGAGTTATTATAAAAAAGTAACGGTTTATGTCTCCAGTCCTTATATGAGAGATGATATCAACATCTCTTTCATTTTTACACTCAAATAAGATACTTAAATGAATATTATACTGGATTTGTTGGGAGCCTTTCTGATAGGAGGAATAGTCCTTCTTCTGGTTGCTAATCTTAATGCCTATTCGTCAGAGACTCAGTTTGCTTCGGCTGCGGATTTGAGATTGCAACAAAATGCAAAGACGCTTGCAGAGATAATAAATGATGATCTGAGAAAGATTGGATATAAGTATTCAGGGACGGCAATATCTCAGGCAGACAGTCAGAAGATTTCCTTCTATGGTGATATAAATAATGACGGCACTATGGATTTAGTGACATATTATTTGGGAAATAAAGAAGATGCTCCTTCTACCCCTAATCCTGATGACAGGGTCATGTATAGGATCGTTAATAATGATACAATAAGCGGACCTACTCTTGGTTTGACTAATCTTAAATT
Source organism: Ignavibacteriaceae bacterium (assembly GCA_035456745.1). Taxonomy (GTDB): domain Bacteria; phylum Bacteroidota; class Ignavibacteria; order Ignavibacteriales; family Ignavibacteriaceae; genus DATFVA01. The sequence goes on along the minus strand of DATICR010000146.1, from coordinate 5,781 downwards.
CTCTTATTTAAATACTCATGAACAGGTTACTGCAAATCCGGACAGCATATGTTATGTCAAAGCGGAAATCTGGGTCGAAACGATTCAGCCAGTTGGTGGGGAATATCCCTTTACTTACTGGGAAATGACAATTAATCCGAGGAATATCTAGAATGGGAAAAGGAATTCTAATACTTGTTGTTGGTTTATCAGCATTAATTTCATTATTAATTATTAATCTTAACGAAGATACTAACCGCAGTCTCGATACAACTGTAGATATGTATAAAACTACGCAGGTCCGCCTGATTTCTAATTCCGGAATCGAAGTTTATCTGGAAAAGATGAGAAGAAATAAAACATTAAGCGGGAATTTTACTGATAATTCTCTCCTTGATGGACAATATGATATAAGTATTTACGGTCCGGATACAAATCTCACAATAACATCTGCTGCAACTTATCTCGAAAAAGAACATACTAGTATTGTAAATGCAAAACGGGAACCTGTCAAAATGCCGGGCGTTAATTCAGCGTTATATATTTCTTCAAATACTATTTCTCTTAATTTAAATGGTAACGTTGATATAAATGGAAATGATCATCCAATGTTCGGAGGTCCGGCTAAATCTCCATTACCGGGAATAGGTGTAGACGATGTAACGGATAGTGCATTTATAATTAATAATGTCAAATCAAAAATTACTCAGGATATAAAGGGTTTGGGAGGCGCGCCAAGTGTGCGTACCCTAACAGATAATACTGACTGGCTTGCTTTATCTGAAGAATTTATCTTTTCAGCCGACACAGTACTTACAACAGGCACTTATTCGTCCGGTTCTGTATTCGGAACCACTGATAGCCCAATAATCACTTATTGTAATGGAGATGTGGACTTCACCGACGCAACCGGAGCAGGTATTATGGTAATAAATGGAAATGTTAATTTAAGCGGCAATTTTAATTATTATGGTATTGTCATAGTATATGGGCAGTCTTCAATACGCTGTCAAACAATAGGAAATAATGGAATCTATGGCGGTACGATCCTGGTCGGGGAATCTGTTTCTGTTGAATCTCAGGGAAATGCCAAATTCTATTATTCATGGGACGCAATAAATCAGTGTAAAGTAAATCTTAAATCTTCCAGATTTAAGATACTCAGCTGGCTGGAATAAATTCTATTTAAAGAGTAATTATCTATGCTTAATATGGATTATATTGATAAGGATGGAAACAAATGGTCAATCGACCGTGGCGACTGGAAGAGCCCGCATATAAATGTGATCGAAAATAAAAAAATTGTTTCCGGGAAAGGTTTTCTGTTTTTTCTATTGACTTTAGGACTTCTGGCTTCCTGTTTAATTTCCTTTTTTATAAATAAATAGTAAATCAGATTTTTTTCAAAATCGCAATAGTAAGATCGTCAGTTGTTTTCGAACCATTTAAAAAAGTGCCATGGTCACGTAATAATTGGTCAATGATCAATTCGGGAGTTTGACTTCCTGCCTTAAGAAAATTCTCTAACAGTCTTTCTTCACCATATTCTGTCCCATTTGAATGAGACTCTGTAAGCCCGTCTGTATAAACAAGTATTGTGTTGCCGGGATTCAGACTATATTTACTGCTGGTATATTCAGAATTGCAAAATAATCCAACAGGTATACCATTGGCTTTAACCTTTATAACTTCATTATCCTTTAAAATGAGTGGAGGATTATGTCCCGCGATGCATACTTCGATCTCTCCTTTGGAATCCGCTGTACCGAAAACCATTGTAGCGTAATTATTCGATAGAATGCTTTCGCAAAATAAGCGGTTGGTTCTTCTTACCATCTCACCGAGTGAAAGACCAAATGTAAGGAAACTTCTTGTTAGGGCATGCAATTGTGACATCATCAGAGAAGCTGAGATACCTTTCCCGGAAACATCACCCAAAACAAAAAAGATTTTTTGATCATCCAGAGGAATAAAGTCGCAAAAATCACCGCTTACAATTCCTGCAGGCTGATATTTGTAACTGAAGTCCCATCCGTTTATCGAAATATTTTGTTTTGGCAAAAGACCTCGTTGGATTTTTGCTGCAAGTTCAAGATCATTTTCTAAAGCACGCCTCTGATCCGAATTCAAATGATCCAGACAGACGGTAATCATCGGATCATGTGCAAGTCTGTCTGGTTCAATAGGATCATGACATACTTCGCAGATTCCGAATGAACCTTTATCTAATCTTTCAATTGCACGGTCTATTTGTTGAAGAAGTCTGTATATTTTTACTGGTTCCGGAAGATTTTTTGCACTGTTTTCTAGACGATCTCTACGCTCATTTAGCTGTTGCCGGAGATAGGAGAGGTCTAATGTTTCCATCTATAACCTCCAATTTTGTGAAAATTGATTATATCAATATAATTTTATTTCTCAGGGAACGCAATTAGTAAAAAACTCGCCTTAAAAACAAGCTTATTCATATCTGTCCCAAACCTGTCCAAAATAAAGTATATAAGTTGGAAGAGTGGATAAGCATCCCGATCTTATCGGGATCAGTCGGAGCGTAGCGAAGATCCCGCTCCCAGCGGGACGTAAATCATAAACCTGTTATAGATGAAGAGTAGCCAAATAATTGACCCTTTTCTCATTATAACCGTCATAAATATCTGCGTTTATCTGCACCTGCCCCGCAGCGAAGCGTTGCGGGGTAAAAACTATTGAATAATAGCTATGAATCTAAAATTGATTATTAGGGGGATTAAAAATTAAAACTGAAAAAATATTTTCAATATTTTCTCAAATTCAATTTTTTATGTTTAAAAAATAATTTGGGCAGCTATGATGATACTAATTAGATATCATCATTTTATTGATTATAACCAGGTACAAAGTTAATTTTACACCAATATCGAGGAGAAATATCCATGATTCATGGGAAAAAGTTTTCCGCAGCCCTTGGTGCATTAACGGAAGTTATTGGAATTTCGTCGGATGATAATGTGCTGATATTAAATGATATTCATTCTCAATCTATAGCTGATACTTTCAATACTGCCTTAAAATCAATTGGGTGCATAGTGGAATCTTATTTAATGAATGAGGAGGATCGTCCATTATCGGAAATACCGGAAGGATTGTCTGATATGTTAAATGAAAAAACTATTGTTTTGAATATCTTAATGGCCTTGCCTGAGGAAATCAGTTTCAGAATTAAATGGCTGTTAATGCTGGCAAAAAATAAAAAGTTAAAGTGTGCGCATATGCCCGGAATTACAGAGGCTATGCTGACCGAAGGTCCTATGAATGTGGATTATGCCTTTATGCGGGAAACTGCAGCTATCCTGAAAAAACTTTTAAAAGATGCGAATCAATTACATATTACAACAGACACCGGAACAGATTTAATGCTTGGTGTAAATGGCCGTAGTTTTATTGATGATCTTTATGTTAATCCCGGTGAAACGTGTAATCTTCCATGTGGTGAAATGTATTGTGCCCCTGAGGAAACTAAAGCCGATGGAGTAGTAGTTTTCGATGCAAGTATCGGTGATATCGGACTCTTAAAATCTCCTCTGAAAGTATTTATTCAAAACGGAAAAATAATCCGGTTTGAAAGCAGTGATAAAAAACTTGTTAAAAGAATTACTGAATTATCTTCTGTCGATGAAGAGGCTAAGGTTATCGGTGAACTGGGAATAGGTATAAATGGGGGAGCAAGAATAACTGGAAATATGCTTGAAGATGAAAAAGCAATTCATACTGCTCATATTGCTTTCGGATGTAATACCGATTTTCCGGGTGGAGGTAAGAATAATTCTAAAATCCATAGAGATTATCTTTTTCATAAACCTACAATAAATATATATTATAAAAATAAAACACAAAAACTTCTGATGAAGGAAGGTGAATTTCTTATCGAAGAATGAACACAAAAATCCGGTTTTGTTCTGCTCATTCTCCTTCTTCATTACATATTAGCTTCAGATAATGATGTGCAGGCAGACATCCTTTTTCAAATGCAGCCCTGAAATCTCAGCAGGCAAATTGCTTTTATTTATTTCCAGATGCACCTTCTCTCTTTCAAGATATGCCTTTTCGTGATTGGGAATGAGTTTAATAATTATTCCCATCCCCTGACATTTTCAGCTATTCAACTTATCCCGCTAATTCACCTTCACGATTTATATTCCTATCCATCAACCATCTATAGATGAGCAGTGCAATTGCTGCAACTAATCCAATTGCAGAAAAATAATACCAGATGAAATGAGCATGATCATAAGCATGAATCATTTCACCCGGAGTAAGAATCGCAGGATCAGGAGCATATGCTGTCAATAAATAACCTGAAATTCCAAAGCCAAGTATTGAAGAGAAAAAAGAATGGAGATGGCTGAAACCAAGATAAAGACCCTCTTCACCTTTAGGGGCCTGAAAGGAAAAATACTCCAGGTAACGCGGCGATATGAAACATTCTGCTAGTCCTTGTACAATAATGCCTGTTATCATCATAACTGTAATCGGATGAGCAGAAAATATTCCGAATATTGAAACAGATTGACCTGTAATTGATTCCAGGATTGGACTCGAAGCCATCAGAATGGCCGATAAGGGCATAAGAAACATTCCCACAGTCATAGAAGATACCGCACGAATATTTTTCATAAGATTGGTTATAAAAACCACAGAAATCATTACAACAAAAGGATTCACATTTGCAATCCATTCCGGAGAAGCATGTTCACCGACGGTTCGTAAAACATATTTAGGCATTGTTGCGTAGAGCTGTCCCTGGATTATCCAGAATCCGGTAACGATAAATATAAGCACCAGAAGGCGAATATTGGTGACAACTCTTATAAGTCCCTGCCATACTTCCTTAAAAGTTTTTCCTTCGCCGTCAATATTTACATTTTTGTAAAACATGTAAACCACGATTAGGGCAAGAAAGGTCATAATCGCTGCATAGAAATTAATTGATTCAAGTCCCCAGTTTAATCTTAATGGATAAGCAAATGTCTTTCCTAGGAAGGCACCAACATTTACTATACCGTAAAAGATTGAATAACCACGAGCCCTGGTATCTTTATTTGTGGTTTTGGCAACTGTCCCGGTAATAATTGATTTTATAAACGAACCGCCGAACATAAGAATCACTAATGCGGGAAGCACAGTTATTTTGTACGGTAATGCCCCTAAAGTAAAATAGCCGATAGTTAATAAACTGAAGGCCAGGAGAATAGCATTCCGAAAACCAATCTTATCTGCTAAAGCTCCTGTAAAAGGCGGGAAAAAATATAATCCCGCAGCAAATATTCCGCCGATCCATCCTGCTTCAATATCATCAAAACCGACAACTCTTGATAAGTATAGGGTTATAGCAATAAATACCGCATAATAAGCTGCCCTTTCGAAAAGCTCTACAAGATTTGCAGTCCAGAAAGCTCGCGGAAATTTCCAGGATGCTTTTTTCTTCATTTGTTCAGACAAAAAGATTCCCTTATAATAGAATTAAAAATATTGTGCAAAGATAAAAAAAATACAGCAGGTAAAAAGTGAACATACTAATTTTCAGAAGAGCGAAAGAATTAAAGGTGGAAAAGAGAAGGGGAGTTCATTGCGTTTTTTGGGACAAATAGAAAATTTTCAATCCTCTTTTTCTTTGTTTATAATGTAATTGTTTCAATATCATTTACCCTGACAATATACTCTTTGCTGTCGAACTGGGCAGTGTCTATGGGAATTAACAAATGCCGGTTATCGGTTCCTGCTTCATAGATATCTTCCTTTATAAGTATATCAAGATACCGTACT
>DATICR010000145.1:0-2738 GCA_035456745.1 Ignavibacteriaceae bacterium | reverse complement strand
TATTTCCTGTCTTGGTTTGTTCCCTGTCGATTCAAACAGGATAGAAGACGAACAATTTCTTAATTCTCATTCTGGTTTAATGAAGATTAATATACTGCGGGAAAGCAGGCTCTTTGAAGGGATAGACTCGGGGAGCGAATTCTACTTTTCTGAGAACTATTTTCTGCCTGAAAATAAGTATACAACCTCAGTGGTAGTAAATGGAAAAGCTTTTTCTGCATCTGTAGAAAGAGATAATGCCTTCGGGGTACAGTTTCATCCAGAGAAATCCGGAGAAACGGGATTGACCTTATTAAAGAATTTTATAAACCTCTAATCAAACCTCCCCTTCACTGCTTTTAACTATTCCCGTAATTTGTATCCTTATCGGTTTATATTTCTTATAACTGCCGGGGAATTTTATTATTTTTTTAAAGTATAATAGAATTTTTCATGTTAATTGTGCAATAATACAATGATACTGATTTATACAAATTGATTTTGGGTTATAAAATAGGATATACATAATGAAGAATATTCTCGAACAATCTTACTTTGGAAATACCATCCTCAATTACATTATAGCTTTTGGGATTTTTATCCTCGGAATAATTGTAATTCAAATTTTCAAAACAATAATACTTAAGCGGTTAAAGAAATGGTCGGAAGCAACTGAAACCACAATTGATGATTTTCTGGTTGCCGGGACTCAGAAAACGGTGGTGCCGCTTCTCTATCTTGGGGCCCTTTACCTGGCAATTGAGTATCTCAAAATTGAGCCCAATACGATGGAAATCATTACTAAGATCGCTGTCATCGTATTTACTCTCTTTCTGCTTCGTATTATCACTTCGTTCATCCGTTTTTCTTTAAATGCCTTCGTGAGAAGAAAAGGAGGACAGGGCTACCATGAAAAAGAATTAAGAGGAATTTCAACTATAATTGCACTGGTTGTCTGGATAGTAGGAATAGTCTTTCTTTTGGATAATCTTGGTTTTAGAGTCAGTGCCGTTATTACAGGACTGGGAATCGGCGGTATTGCTGTAGCTCTGGCCGCTCAGGCAATACTTGGAGACCTGTTTGCCTACTTTGTTATATTTTTTGATCGACCATTTGAAATAGGTGATTTTATAACTGTCGGAGATAAACAGGGTTCCATCGAAAATATTGGATTGAAAACAACACGTGTAAGGAGTCTTAACGGTGAGCAGCTGGTATTCTCGAATAAAGATTTGACCGATTCAAGGATCCACAATTATAAAAAGATGGAACGCCGAAGAATAGTATTCAAACTTGGGGTTATCTATCAGACACCACTAGAACAGGTTAAAGAAATTCCCGGGATAGTAAAACAAATAATTGAGCGCCAGCCGGATGTAACATTAGATCGGGGACATTTTGTCAAATATGGCGATTTCAGTCTTAACTTTGAATTCGTTTATTATGTCTTAAGCCCCGATTATAATAAGTACATGGATATTCAGCAGTCTATAAACCTTGCCATTTATCAGGTTTTTAACGAAAAAGGGATAGAGTTTGCATACCCGACACAAACATTATTTATGTCAATGTTAAACGTAAATGATTCGGAAAAGAAAGAATTAAATTCTTAATAAATTTATAGGAGATTTTAGCCTTTTCTTAAAACAATAACCGTAATTTCAGGAGTAGAATTATACCTCAAAGGTACCAGTGACATGCCTAATCCCCTTGTTACAATCATTAACATTTTTCCGAAGTGAAAATCTCCGCGTACAAAACGTGTCTCAAGTAAGGTGGGCGTAAGATTTATAAACGGGAATAAAAAGGTTACCTGCCCTCCGTGTGTATGCCCTGCAAGAAATAGGTTATAGCCTTCTTCTGAAGCCTTCTGAACTGCAAGAGCATTCGGTTGATGAACAAGCAATATTTTAAAATCAGAATGATCCTGTTGATGGATAAGACTGTCTAATATCCGGGAATTAAGATGTTCAACATAAGTGCTTGTTATACAAGTTATCCCGATCTTGGAAGTTTTTATATTAAGAACAGTATCTTTATTACTAAGCATCTCTACATTGTACTTTTCCATTGCACCTTTAACTTCTCTGATACTCCTGCCATAATCATCACGATAGGCCCAGTTGTCATGGTCTCCTATACAGGAATAAATTCCATACCTTGATTTTATTTTCCCTACATATTCTGCAGCTTCATCAATATAGTCAGGTGTTGAAGTTATCATATCTCCGCCAATAAGAACCAGATCGGGATCAGTCTCATTTACTCTATTGATATATTTACCTAATCTTGCCGCATCTGTATATGCATCAGCCTGTATATCTGAAATAAAAGTAATCTTGAAATTATTCAGCGAATCAGGAAGATTGGGTTGTTTGTATTCAACAATTCTGGTGGAAACCATGTTATAATCAATAATAACCCTCGCCGGCACGTAAATCATAAAAAATGCAAGTATTACGAGAACAATTTTAGCCTCGATGTTTTTAAACTTTTCACTGTTTTTACGATAAACCGGCAGGACTAACAATTTTATTATTTCAATAAGCAAAAATAAAAGAATGCACTGCACTACAAGGAAAGTCCACAACCAGAAAGGATACAGAAGAAAATAATTAATGACCCAGCTTTCCGGAATTCGCGGCCTGGCCTCTCCGGCAGAAGGAGAAAGAAATATGTATGCTGCAAGTAAGAATATGGGATAAATGTTCAGGATTATAAGTAAAACCCTGAAAACCCACTTCAGTATTTTGGGTGAG
>DATICR010000144.1:0-2156 GCA_035456745.1 Ignavibacteriaceae bacterium | reverse complement strand
ACAATTGAATATTTTACCTTACAACCGTGTGGTATCTGATATAAATAACCTTACCAAAGAAGTATTCCTGGATAAGGTGAATGAGAAATTTATTGTTGAAATATCGGGAAAGAAAGAACCTACAGCCAGAAGAAATTATGGTATGTACCTCGATGGGAATTGGTACATACTTAAAGCGAGAGATTCAATTCTGGCAAGCAATTCACTTTCCAAATCAGTTGCTGAAACTCTGGATGTTAGTATTCTTCAGGACTTCTTACTGAATCCAATTCTTGGAATTGATGATCCCAGAACAAATAAAAGGATTGATTTTATAGGCGGCATCCGCGGCACTAGAGAACTCGAAAAACTGGTAGATGAAGGTGAAGCAGCTGTAGCATTCTGTTTATATCCGGTTTCACTTGATGATCTTATGAATATTTCAGATGCCGGAGAGATAATGCCGCCGAAATCAACCTGGTTTGAACCTAAATTGAGAGATGGACTCCTTGTACATACTATTTAAACATGTAACCAAAATATAACCTGAATATAAGAAGGGAATATCAAAAAATGGAAAAAAGAATATATAATTTCAGTGCTGGTCCGGCAGTTCTGCCTGAAGATGTACTGAAAGAAGCACAGGATAATTTAATGTCACTTCCCGGTGTGGGAATGTCAATACTTGAAATCAGCCATCGGTCAAAAACATTCGATAAGATTATTGCAGATACAAAAGCAGATTTAAAAGAACTACTGGGGATAAGCGATGATTACTCTCTTTTGTTTCTACAGGGAGGTGCAAGCTTACAGTTCTCTATGGTACCTCTGAACCTAATGCCTCCGGTAAATAAAGCTGATTATATAGTAACAGGAAGTTGGTCAAAGAAAGCCGTGAAAGAAGCCAAACGCGTTGGAATTGTAAATATTGCTGCTTCGACGGAAGAAGGAAAATTTAAGAGAATACCTAAGCAGGAAGAATTAAAGCTTGATCCGGCTGCTGCTTACGTTCATTTTACTTCTAACAATACGATCTTTGGAACTGAGTTCCATTATGAGCCTGAAGTTGGAAAAATCCCGCTGGTTTGTGATGCTTCTTCAGACATTCTTTCAAGGAAAATTAATGTAAATAAATATGCTCTCATCTATGCCGGTGCTCAGAAGAACATGGGACCGTCCGGTGTAACTTTTGTGATCATCCGGAAAGATATGGTTGAAAGAAGCAGTGATTCCCTGCATACTATGCTAAATTATAAAACACACGTTGAAGCTGATTCACTTTATAATACGCCGACAGTTTTTGGTATTTATATTATTGGACTGGTAGCTAAATGGCTGAAGAAAAACGGAGGCCTCGATGCTATGTATAAAACCAATAAGGAAAAAGCTGACTTACTTTATAAGTGTATAGATGAAAGCGGCGGATTTTATAAAGGGCATGCTGAAAAAGACAGCAGATCTTTAATGAACATAACATTCAATCTAAATTCAGAAGAACTCGAAAAGAAACTTATTGATGAAACTACTAAAAATGGTTTCAGCGGATTGAAAGGGCATCGTTCGGTTGGCGGTTTAAGGGCTTCTATATACAATGCATTCCCTAAAAAGGGAGTTGAAGATCTCGTTCGCTTTATGAAAGAATTTCAGAAAAATAACGGCTGATGTATCCTAATTTTTAATTCGGGAGAAATATAATGAAGGCATTAATTTTATCAGGCTTTTGCATGATGCTTCTATTCAGTTCCTGCTCTAAAGAAGAAAAAAAACTTGAGGTCTTTAATGCCGAAGCATTTGCTTATGATCTTGGCGGAAGCTGGGAGGTTGATGCATCAGTCCGCGTTAAAGGGTTTAAGCAAAATGAAAAAGATAGTGAGTTCACAGCTACATTAAGTTATGAAATTGATCTGGTAAAACCAGCTGGTGATACAGTGAAAGCACTCATAAGTAAAACTGAAGACAAATTTAATAACGAAGAATTTATGGATACTCCGCTAGAGGTACAATTTGATCTTGATTCCACTTATGCGGATGGAGATTATAAATTAATATTTAATGTTAAGGATGCTGAAACCGGTAAAATGGCTTCAGCATCTGCTCCCTTCAATTTGAAAAAGGACTAATTACTCCAAAATATTATTCCTTCTCATAACTGAATTTTGTACTGCTTTTAATTATTC
>DATICR010000143.1:0-4936 GCA_035456745.1 Ignavibacteriaceae bacterium | reverse complement strand
TAATGACCTAATGACAATCAATGACTGACTTCTGACTTCTGACTTTTTTCAATGAATTAATGACGAACACTGACTTCTGATCTCCGACCTCCAGCTGCTCTACCCCTCCCCCCTCACACCCGAATGATATTTATCCTTCGTTTCCATTGGATCAAAATTAATAACCATTACCACTCTGGTTTTCTCTCTGAATAACGGGGGTACTGTCATCTTAGCGGTTTCATGATCGTCAGCCTCTATTATTGCATAAGCAGTATGATCATTATCAGCGCATCCCCAGTTGAAATGTGTAAAAAAGCCTGCATTATATTGTCTGAACTTTTTCACTGCCAGCCGGCATTCCTCTGCAGTATGAGATGATATTACAATATATTTTTTCATGCTAACTTCTCTATAATAGTTATTAAATTTCTGCCAGATATTCGTGTACCAGTTTAATTGCCATGGCGCCTTCACCTACGGCAGAGGCAACACGGTTCATCGCTCCGGATCTTACATCACCGGCACAGAATATTCCGGGAATGCAGGTCTCGAGAGGATAAGGATCCCTGTCGAGCTTCCAGATCTTTTTAAGATTCTCTGATTTAAACAAATCTCTTCCTGTTTCAATAAATCCTTTTGAGTCTCTGAAAATATCCATTCTTATCCAGTCTGTTACAGGCCTGGCACCGATAAAAATAAATAACGCTGCAGCTTCCCTTGTGTCAAGATTGCCTGTTTCAATATTTTGTAGGGTAATGCATTCAAGCCTGTTTTTTCCTATCGCTTCAATAACCACAGAACCGCTTATCAGGGAAATATTTTTCATCCTGTTGATTTGATCTATCAAATAGCGCGACATAGTTGAATCAAGGGAGTTTTTTCTGATCACTATATTGACACGTTCTGCAAAGCCGGAAAGATACATTGCTGACTGACCTGCTGAATTTCCTCCTCCTACCACAAAAACAGTTTTACCTTTGCAGGAATGTGCTTCAGCTGTTGCCGAACCGTAATAAACTCCGGCACCATTAAGTTCATTTGCTCCTTTAATATCAAGTGTTCTGTAATCTACTCCTGTGGATATTATAATTGTACGGGTTTTAATCTCAGGGCCGTTTGAAAGTGATAAAATTTTATAGCCGTCTTTTGTACTTATATCAACTACCTGGCAGGGGGTGAGCATTTCAACACCAAATCTCATTGCCTGAGTCAATGCTCTCCTGGTCAGATCCGCTCCTGATAGTCCTGCAGGGAATCCAAGATAATTTTCAATTCTTGAACTTGTACCTGCCTGTCCTCCGGGAGCTTTTTTCTCAATCATTAATGTTTTCAGTCCTTCGGTGCCACCGTAAACAGCAGCCGCAAGTCCGGCAGGACCGGCACCAATTATTACAACATCATACATTTCTTCAGACGCAGTGGATTTCAGACCGATCTTTGAAGCAACTTCAGATTCCCCGGGATTTTTTAATAGCGTTCCATCTTCAAAAATTACTACAGGCAAATCGCCCGGATCTATCTTGTGCATATCCAAAAGTTCAACAGCTTCTTTGTTTAATTCGATATCATACCATCTGTAAGGAATTAAATGTCCCGTCAAAAAGTCCTTTATTTTATGAGAAACAGGAGACCATTGGTAACCAATAATTTTTATTCCTTCAAATTCAGGTATAAAACTGCCTTGCCAATCGTCCAGCAGGTCAGTCAATACAGGGTAAAGTTTTTCTTCAGGGGGATTCCACGGTTTCAGGAGATAGTAATCAAGCTTTAAAGTATTAATAGCTTTTATTGCCGCTTCAATATCTGAATAGGCTGTCAATAAAACCTTTTTAGCATCAGGGAAAAACTCCGATGCCTTTTCCAGGAATGTAGTTCCATCCATTTCGGGCATTCGTTGATCTGAAAGAAACAGCGCAACGGTTTCATTTTTTGATTTTAATTCTTTAACTGCCTCAACAGCTTCAATTGCAGATTCTGTTGCAAGTACTTTGTATTCATCGCGGAATTTTTTCCTCACATCGCGCTGAACTGCCCTCAGCACCTGCGAATCATCATCAGTTAGTATTATGAACGGGAGCTTCATCTTTTACTTCTTTTTTTATTGTTTGCTGAACAACTGGTATACATATTTTAAATTCTGTTCTGCCGGATACTGAACTAACTTTCACGTCACCGTTGTGCCTGGTGATTACGGTCTTGACTATATCAAGACCGATTCCAGTCCCTTCTCCAACTTTCTTGGTTGTAAAAAATGGATCGAATATCCGGTTAATTATATCTTTACCGATGCCTGTTCCGTTATCGGTAATGCTCACGGTAACGTTTTTCATATCGCAGCTTGTATCAATAGTTATCTCACCGTCTTTGGGTACAGCGTAGATCGCATTATCTATAATATTTGTCCATACCTGATTCAGATCCCCGCTGTAAACCTCAATCTCCGGCATGTTATCGCAGAAGTTCTTCTTTACAGTTATGTTCTTATCCCTGATCTTATAACCAAGCAAAATAAGAGTATCCTCAATATCCTTATGCAAATCTGTGTAATGCAGTGTATCAAGTCTGTCCATATGTACATGAGATTTTATTGCCCCGACAAGATTCGTGATACGTTCGGAAGCATCTTCAAGATCCCGTATTATAAGTTGTGAACTTAGCAGATTTTCAAGCCATTTAAGAATATTATGAAAGGCTTCACTTCCTGCTTCATTTTTGATTTTATCGAGATCACCGGGTGAAATTCCTGCTTCGATAAACGTTTCAGCCATTTGATTTGTATCCTCAAATCCCATATCACTCAGCCAGTCGTTTATTTCATCTTCTTTCTGCATTCGTACCAGAACGGTTAACCTTTCTTTCCGCATTCTGTGATTACTTTTTTCTTTTGCAATATCTTTGATGTACCTGATAAGTGCAGGTGAAATATTCTGATCAAGCAATCCTTCGGTAAGCTCAATATTTAACCGCAGCCTGTTATTCAGTTCGTCGGATATCCTGTCGATTGCTGCGGCGGGATTATTAAGTTCATGTGCAATCCCGGCAGCAAGCTTCCCCAGAGCGCTAACTTTTTCCTGCTGCATCTGCGTGGTTGCAAAATAACGGGCTCTCTCTGTCATATATCCAATCAATCTCTGGATTAAAGCAGGATTCAGATTTTCCAGTTCGGGGAAATATTTTTTATGGAGTTTAAGCATACGTACTTTTCCGACCGCAATGGAATTACCGGGAGAATTACGCATTCTTGAATAGGGAAGAAGTCCTGATATACCCCCGGTTAATTCATCGTTTCCAAAAGTCACATAATAAACCATACGTCCATTCACATTCATATAGAAATCGCCCTTCCCCTCAAGCATGACTGTCATGAAATCAATGGGTTCTCCTGATTTAAACATCAATTCTCCATCCTCATATTCAGCATATTCAGAATGGTCAAGAATCCATTTAAGATGGTCGTCCGGAAGTTCGTTTAATGCAACTACTGTCTTTAATTCATTTATTGTAACGGGATTTTCCATTACGTTATCTCTTGATAAGTTTAACAGACATAAAATATTGAAATTGTTTTAAGGTTGAACAGCACAGGGTAAGCGAGCCTCAGAGGAAAAAGAATATGACGCTCTTTCAGAATTTAGTGGATAATATACACCATATCAGTGACGGAATTAACAAATCCCGGAGATTCCTTAAAATTATGAATTATTTATAATTATCAACTAAACCGCGGAAAAATAATACGGAATTTAAATAAGATTAACAAGAGGTCGAGGGAACTTTCCGCAATCCTTAAATAAATTCCGTTATTGGTTAAGAAGGATGATTACCATTTGCCGGATCTGCTGCTGAAATCGAATGTACTTTTATCTCTGCCTGAAGTACCATTACTTTTTTTTGGCCGGGCTTCATTTACAACAATGCTTTTGCCTTTTATATCTCTGCCGTTAAGCTTGCTGATTGCAGCTTCTGCCTGACCGGTCAACTCCACAAATCCGAAGCCTTTTGATACACCTGTATATGTATCCTTTATTATTCTGACAGCGGTAATTTTTCCGAATTCGGAAAATAATTTACTTAAATCTTCATCGTTAACTGACGTTGAAAGATTTCCTACATAAATGTTCATATCATTCCTTTTGTTTGGTCTTTGTTTTTTCCGGAGAACTAAATTGATCGAATCAAAAAAGTAAACGGGAAGTAATTATATTAGATTAAAAAATTGCAGAAATACATTAAAAAAGGATTTGTCAAAAAGAGGTACTTATTAATGATTAGTTCGACTTATATCTTTACTTTTTCATTATATTCTTTTACATCCGGTTTAAATTTAAGTTCCAATTCTTAATTAAGCAAATATATTTACAAATAGTATTACACAAGACACAAATGTGACAGTGTGATGGTATCCATAAATAGCAAATCTGTCCGAAAAGACAAGATAAAAGATAAAAGTCGAAAGATTAAAGTTTTAAAATTGAAAGCCAGATTTTCAGATTTTGGGATGAGAAATTTTCGAATTGAATTGGCGAATTGAATTCATAAATTCGTAAATTCGTTAATTAGTAAATTATTAGTCTTATGTCCGATTTCATTAACATTTCAAATCTTTCGTTTTCATATCCAACTTTTTCACAGCTGCTTTTTGATTCTGTTTCCCTGAGGATTCACAGAGGCTGGACCGCTGTTACTGGTCCAAACGGTAGCGGCAAAACGACTCTTATTAAATTAATCGGAGGTCTCCTCACCCCTTCCTCAGGAACCATCAGGTCACCTGGTAATTTTTATTATTGTGAACAGAAAACAGAAGAAATTCCCGGGGGGTTCAAAGAATTCCTGGAAAGCCACGATGCTGAGTCCTTCAGATTAAAAACTTCTCTTGAAATAAAAGATGAATGGATAGGCCGGTGGAATACACTCAGCCAGGGAGAACGCAAAAGATGCCAGATTGCTGTGTCTT
>DATICR010000142.1:0-2388 GCA_035456745.1 Ignavibacteriaceae bacterium | reverse complement strand
CATCAATAGCCGGGTCTTTCGTCTCTTCTCTTTTTTCAATTTCATTTATTTTCTTTTTTATCAATTCCTGACGATCCGAAATATCTTTTGCATTGCCGGCCGCTTCCAGTACTTCTGCAGATACATCTTCATACGAAACTGTTATTTTGCAGGTGATCCCTTTGGCAGGAATTTCTTCTTCTTTTGTCAGTGCAAGGAATCCATTTTCAAGGTAATTGTTTTCCGTTGTACTCGATTTTTGTACAGCACCAAATACACAATGATGATTCGTAATTATTAATCCTTCGGGCGATATGAATGAACCTGTACACCCGCCGATATTAACAAGAGCATCTACCAGTGATGAACTATCAGGATTATAAATTTCATTAATATCAATTTTCAACCCGGCGCTTTTTAAATTCAGATCCCCTATCTCATTGAGAGGGAACATCCCTTCATCGGGACGGAATGGCGTCATTGCAATCAATAAGAGTGAAAATAATGTTAATATTTTTGGTAATAGTCTTAGTATTCGGTCTGACATTTATTACTCCTGTTTTCGAGATAAATAATATTCACAAATTTAAATAAAATGATTGAATAAAATGACTAATTAGTAGCGGTTGACTGAATTTTCCGGCCCCATTGTCATTTCGAAGGAGTCCTATCATTCCCATTCAGTGTAAGAAATCGTATTAAATTGATCGAAACTCAAGAAGGATTTTTGAATGGATGAATGAGTAGAATTAAAACGGAAGTTGGAATGGTTGAATGAGAGCAGTCCAGACCTCGATTCCGTCAGGCTTATCTCTGATTCTTCAATCGTCACTCGTCAATCGTCATTTTCTGAGCCTTCCTGATGATTTATATTTTATCAATCAATATAGATGCAAGTTTAATCAGTGCATCAGTTTTTGTCTGTGCATCATCAGCCATTAAATTTAACTCGATTACCTTCAGACCTTTTGATGCTTCCAGTCTAAGCTCATTCGGTTCACTGGAGAGCCAGCCGCCGTCTCCTATTTTTATCTCCGTTTCTGAGGAAGAAGGCTGGGGTTTTATCCAGTCGAATTTATCTTTATCAGCTGCAACATGCACAATAACGGTAAGGATATCTGTTTTTTCATTTGCATATGAACATTGATAAGAATCTACACCCTTCATAAGTGAACCACCGGATAAAGCAGTGTATCCCTCATCGTGACCCGGCAAAACAGTTTCAACCTGTTCACTGGTGAGTAATTCACACGGTACTATATCAATTATTTTGTTGAATTCATTACCGCTGTTGTTAAAATCGAAAGCCGAAAACAATGCAAGAAAAGTAATAACGGTGAAGAGAACGAAATAGCTTTTCATATCATACTCCTTTCAGAAATTCTTGTTAAACTCTGAAACGTTATTTGATAAATCAATATTTTTTGTGAGGTTCCCGGGTAAAATAAGAAGCTAACCGGATCAGGGAAGAGGTTCAAATCAATATAATAACAATTATTAAAATATGATAGATTATTTTTATTAAATTGTCAAAAGATGCCCCAAACAAAATGTTGATGATAAGCATATAATTCTCATCATTCGTAAATCTTATGCCTGACTATAAATCGAAAGACAGTCATCACTACAGATCAAAAAATATTATCTGATTATCATTATCATTTATTCAGTTTTTCATAGGTCAGCAGGTATAAATTGCCGCCCCGCTTTTAGCAGGACGGCAATTACTTTATCCTCAGGCACTTAGGCTTAGTCCATCAGCAGCCAGAGAATTGCCGTCAGTTTTAACTGACGTATAAAGATTAATTGGGAGCATCCCGGCTTTAGCCACATCTATAGAATAAACAAAATATTATAAAAATTGCTCGACTGCCTGCCTGCCGTTGAGGCAGGCCACAGTCAGGGTTCAAGTTCCAAACCGTGGCAGTACAATGATCCGGTTTGCCAGCAAGATTGCTGGAATGTTACGACCTCCAATAAGCCCTTCCCTTCGCAAGGGAAGGGTTGGGATGAGTTAACATTGATATAGAAAATAAAAAATTATTCGCATTATGCAACTAAAAAATCCTCAACCGTCATATTTGAAAATCTCTTCTGCTTAATGAAAAAGTAAAACACGCCAATTGAATGATTTGCCGATTGAGGATTGCTGACTGCGGACTTACTTCCAATCCTCCAACCCTCCAATCTCAGTGGTAAATTACAAATTAATAATTGATGTTATTCAGTAATATCAACCAAACCTAATAAAAAAAGTCAATACGCTAGTTGAAAAGTTTGTTGACTGAGGACTGATTGATAGTTGACTGGACATTGCCTACCGCTATTGTCAATCGCCTACTATCTTTTGCTGGGCTGCCACGGTCAGCTTTGTGTTCAAGTTCCAAACCGTGGCAGTACAATGATCCG
>DATICR010000141.1:0-2833 GCA_035456745.1 Ignavibacteriaceae bacterium | reverse complement strand
CCGGTCGGCGGTTCAAATCCGTCCGCCAGCTCAATAAAACCCCAAAAAGGAAATATTTCTGGGGTTTTTTATTTTGCTTTAGAGCAATAATTACAGGTATTTGACTTAATTTGTGTTTAAACTACTTCAATTACTACTTCAGTTTATACTTCAATATATTGACGTTGGCACAGATTTATCAGCTGACTCAATTATAGGCCTTTTAAACTTTGCTAATTCACTCTTCATTGCATCCATAGTTACTGCATTATAAAACCTGTCCGTCGTATTCGTATGCTCATGTCCAACCAGTTCTTTAACAACTGTTGCATCCATATTATATCTGGACCTTGCAAGTGTAATGAATGTTTTTCGGAAAGTCCTTGCAGTATACTTTTTGTCGCGAATTTCCAAATCAGTAAAGTACCTGGTTAAGGCTCTATTCAAATGCTCAACATTATTGAAATTGAGTAAACGATCATCAGGTTCTTCCTTTAACTTTTTATTGTCAATTACCTTTTTCAGAACAGGAACAAGATCATTGTGGAATGCTATTTCTCTAAATTTTTTTCTTTTAGGGGAATAATAACTTAACTCCTGAAATCCACCTTATCCACTTTAATTATGAGAATGTCAGAAGATCTCAAACTAGCAACGACCCGCATTAGGAATGCTAAGTTTTCTTGTAATTAAACGGAAGTTAAATTGTCTTATCACCCTTTCTTTTCATTTGAATTCCGATTGAGAAGTGTTTGTAATACCGAATAAGTCATACGGCTTTTCTTTAAAATAATTATTGAATAAAAAGACTTCAATGAAAATGAAGGCAACAAACCCCAGGACAATGATTAACTGTGCTCTGGATGTTTTCTGAATGTTCTGTTTTGGTTTGACGCTGCAGACTTCGCCCGGACAGTGTTGAGCTTTCTCTTTGTTAAATATTGAATAAAATTTGCAGCCAAGACATATTCCGAAAGCAGTTTCAAAGAATAAAAAGACCAGACAGGTTAAGCAGATTATACCGGTAATCGGACTGAATGCATTTATAACTACAAGGTGAATGAAGATCGTCGACGCCAGTACTGAACCGATTACCCACGCGAATTTTTTTTGTGCCGCACCCACATATTCAGGAACCTGGTTCCTCACTATCAGTCTCCCGATAATTAATGAGGGTGAGAAACCCGGATTTATAAAAACACGTATCAGGATGTCTGCCAGGAATATGGTAACAGCATATTTAATTAATAAAAAATTACCCAACAGTAATGCATCCATTATTGAAATAAACATCATTACAAATAGTAATCCTGCGGCAGCCCTTATCTCCCTTTCATTCAATACAGGAATATTATAACCTTCAACAGTCTCTCCGAAATTTATAATTTTTTTCATCTTACCGGCCTTATTATTTTAATTGATTAATACTTTGATATCGGGATAACCCATCAGTTTGAGGATAAAGTAATTAACGGCTGCCTCGTCGGGGTTGTTCGAGCAGCAGATAAGTTCCCCGTAGCGCGGGATGCCTGCTTTATTCAGTATATTCCATATATCCTTCGCTTCTTTGGGAGAACCGTCCGGGTTAAGGAGATCTGTATAAGGTACACGAACAGTATTGCTGTCATCCGGCAGCGACATATTCACTCCCGAGGCAATTAAGACTTTCGCATATACACCCTGCGTGCTCTTTAAATCTGCTGTTATAATTTCCTGCCGGGGATTATAGGAATATTCAGCGGGCTGCACAGTTAAACCGGAAGTATTCTCCATTTTTGCAGCCGCTGTATCCTTTAAAAGAGGGTAACCGGAATGTGACCATTTTTCCATTGTATCAGTGAAAATGGAAACTTTTGTCTGATTAAGTTTTTCAAGCACTAAAAAGGCTAAAGCAGCGCCGCCTCTGATTCCGGAATCTGACACTATAACAGCTTCGTGCAGCTGATTTACTCCTGCCCTGCTGAGAATTTTAACGAGATTCCCCGGATCATTTATATTAGCTTTAAAAACTTCAGCGGGAATATTGATTGCAAATGGAATGTGTCCTTCATGGAATTTTTCAGGCGTCCTTACATCGATAATGCTTACGGCAGATCTTCCGAACATTCTTAACATCTTTCCTCCCCAAAACTGAAGCCATTCCGATTTACGCATCAGGTAAGGCGCATCGTAAGTCCAGTAAGGAAGTCCCCTTTCATCAGACAGCCAATCGATTTCAGAACCTTCATACAGCTTAACAGCGGGATAATGCAATATAAACCTGAGAGCAAAAAACGGAACGCTGGCGCTTATCCCGCCGCCGCAATGTGTATAGATATTTTGCCCGGGATAAATCTTTAAATAGTCGAGCATCCTTTTAATTTCAGCCGGACTTTTGAAGGTCTTATCAGGATTATAAAAATCGGGACTGGGGATCATAACTGCATTGGGTATGTGACCGGCTTTATCAAAAGCGCATTGCTCACCGAAATGCCAATCGGGTCCTAATGCTTCAATCAAAATATTATTTTTGATATCACCCGACGCTGTAAGAAATTCCGGAAGTTCGGCTTTTGCACTACCATTCAGCTTTTCAATTTTAAAGGAACCTTTCTCAGAGGGCGGCGTATTATCCTTTGTTACCGGGAGTCCGTTTTCCTCCCATTTGGCTAAACCCCCGTCAAGTATAAAAAGATTTTTCTCCGGGAATCCGTAATAGTAAAGAGAATAAAATTGTCTTGTTGCGAATATAGTACCTCCTTGGTCATATATTACAATTTTTTTCTCAGGATCTATTCCCCACGACTGGTATAACTTTTCCATCCCTTCTTCGGATGCTTCCTGGGGACCATAGGTAAAGTAATCGGTATTTATC
>DATICR010000140.1:0-4539 GCA_035456745.1 Ignavibacteriaceae bacterium | reverse complement strand
TACCAGCACTTCAACTTCATTAGAAAATTTGTATGTACCGTCAAAATCAATTTGCTTTAACCTGTAAGTATAATTTCCTGTTGAAACATTGTTATCAGTAAACGAATATGATCTGGGTTCTGTCGTCGTTCCGGCTCCTTCTACAAATCCAACCTTCTCCCAGATACTGATATCTGACCTCTGATCTCCGATCTCTCCGAAAGGCGTTCTTCGGATTGATCTCTGGATCTCAAATCCCTTGTTATTGATTTCCGTTGCTGTTGCCCAATTCAAATCAACACTCCCGATGGAGGATGCTGCAGTGAATGCCGTAAATTCTACGGGAACCCAGCTGCTGCAAATCTCATAAACCATATGAGCACTCAAAGCTCCGCCTGCTGCACCTGGTGTCGCTGCATTCAATGAACCCCATAAATTATACGTTGATGGCCAGGCATCCATTGAACTAATTGTACCACCTATTGGTGACGGCTGACCTTTTCTGGCTACAATTATAAAATCTCCATTTGTTAAACCTAAAGCTAAACGGTCTGATCCGCCGCCGCTTACGATATCTGTCCAGAATATAACATTTCCATATTGGTCAATTGACTGCATAGGATTTCTCAGGAAGGCGAGTCCATAACACTGGCCGCCGTCGATAGGATCATAGAATACAATTACTTTTCTCCAACTGTCCGGCGAACCTGCAAACAATCCTGAATTAATTGTTGATGGAGTAGGTCTATAATCTGAGAAGAATGCTACCTGACCATTATTGTTTATACTTGGTGCCTGAAAATCAAGATAAGTTCCTCCGGCAGGAGTGGGATCTAAAGCTTTTATATACCAGGTATCAGCTCCGCCTGTTCTGACAATGATTCCCCTGTCGGTAATACCTCCGCTCACTATAGCACGAAACGCAATCTGATCCTGATCATTTATATCGGGAACTGGTCCTGCCGGGATATTTGTGCCATCAGGAAAACCGAAGCTTTCAGTACCAAGCATTGAGTATGTCCCCCCTCCGGGAGCAGGATCGCCCATAGCAGCAACTTTTGAAATTGTACCATTATCCCACATAAAGATATTGCTTTGGATTGTTCCGACAGGCGCAGCAAGAAAAACTACTTTGCCGTTATTATTTATTGAGCCTGGACCTATAGCATCGAATGTACCTCCAATTGGCGAAGGATCACCAACTGCTGCTATTTTTACGATCTGTTGTGTGGCTGACTGGTAGAGAAATAATCCACGTGGTGAACTTCCGCCATTAACATCACAAAGGAAAAGAACATCACCTGCATCATTAATAGCAGGAGTATACACAGTACCACCAAAAAATCCGCTAAAAGTACCACCGATAGGTGACGGGTCACCGCTATTCGCACTTGTATCACCGCTGCCTCCTCCGGCGCCGCTGCCAATTGCGATATTATAAATTCCATTTGAATCTGCAGTAAATATGCCCTGATTTCTGACTGAACCATTAACCTGTGAGTAAAATGCGATTTTACTGTTTGTATTGATGGTTGTTGGATTCATAAATGCTGATGGTACTAAAGTACCGCCGCCGGTTCCCGGCGCAATCTGACCATGCTTTGCATAAGATAAAAACGCACAAATAGAATCAGATAAACTGATATCATAAACACTGTTGTTTATATCGCTGTAAGTGCTAACCTGCTGTCTTATTGTATTGTCATGCGTTCTCACAAAAGTTTGACCTGGATTTAGTTGCTGACAGAGTAGTTCAGTATTTATAGCACTGAAGCTCAATAACAGGCTCAATACAAAGAATGTCGAAAAACGTAAAACTTTGGCCATTGTACTTCCCTATTGATTAATGAAAAATGATTTTAATAAGAGAACTTTGTAATATTTAAAGCATTTTAAATAATTTATCCGTTGCAGAATAGATCCTCAGGGTTTTTTAATATTACATAAAATCTCTCCTTTAGAAAATATCGTTGTATATATTATTAATAATATAAAAGAGCTTCTTATATTTAATTACATTATCCTATTAATGCAATAAGGAAAATATGCTTTGCTATCTATAACTTCTGCGCTTTCTTGTTTAAATAATATTATAAAAAAGTGGTTCCCTTTAACTTTTCCTTCATTTATCTTGCTTCGCTTTTATTTAATCTTTTTACCTTTGTCTTTTATTTTGCTTTGCTTTCCTGTTCTATACCATAAAAAAAGGAAGGCAGAGTTTGCCTTCCCTTTGTTGATTCTAAAGATTGAAATATTATTTGATCAATATCATTTTTTTTACGGATACATTATCGCCGGCATCAATTCTGTAATAATATATTCCGCTCGATATCGTTGACGCATTGAATGTTACCTCGTGACTCCCTGCTTTTACCATTCCTTTAACCAGATATGCAACTTCCTGTCCAAGTGCGTTGTATACCTTCAGACTTACATATCCGTCTTTCGGGATGCTGTAACTTATCTGTGTCGTTGGGTTAAACGGATTTGGATAATTCTGACTTAATGAAAACTCCGCTGGTCCATTTACTCCTAATTCTACTGCATTTGAATATTTATATGAGCCGTCAAAGTCAATCTGCTTTAACCTGTAGAAATAATTTCCTGATGGAAGATTATTATCTGTATATGAATATGATTTGGGTTCAGTCGTTGTTCCAAATCCTCCCACAAATCCAATCCTCTCCCAATCCG
Organism: Ignavibacteriaceae bacterium; assembly: GCA_035456745.1. Lineage (GTDB taxonomy): Bacteria > Bacteroidota > Ignavibacteria > Ignavibacteriales > Ignavibacteriaceae > DATFVA01. The sequence continues at coordinate 1,866 of DATICR010000140.1, read as the reverse complement.
ACCTCTCAGAAAGGAGTCCTTCGGTCTGACCTCTTCTCTCTGATCTCTGAATTTCAAATCCTCTGTTATTATTCTCGCTCGCCGTAGTCCAATTTAGTACTACATTATTTCCGAAAGCTGAAGCAGTAAAAGCAGTTAATTCAACTGGAATCACCGGCTGTCCAAGCTGTCCGGATGGATTTATATCCTGAGCATAGATTCCGCCATCATCCGACCTTTTATCCTCCCAGGCAAGCTTGCAATTTTTATAAACATCCATAGCTGCCGTCACCTGAAGTTTCTGCAGAGTACTATTTGAAAGTGTAATAATGTCTCCCGGCCATACAAAATTTCCATCAGCGTCACAGGCAAATCCTCTAAGATCTGAATTTGTTCCCCCAGCTGAGCTATTTAAATAGAATACATATGCTTTATTATCTCCCATGAAAGATACAATGTCGCTGAGTGAAATAGTGTTTGGGGCACTTAAGGGTACGAAAACCATTCCATTATCTCCCCACAATCTGTTCCCAGTGGAAGAAAATTTTTGACCATAAATTCCGTTCTGAATTTGGTCGTAATCTGTCTCTATCCAAAACATAAATGTTTCCTGAGTCGACGAATTAAAAGCAATCTGAGGATAAAATTTATTGTCGGAAGCATTAGTTGATCCTTCTGATCCATCAGCAGGGAAATAAAGATTTCCTTCAGATGATATTCTTTGTACAAATGAACTTGACATCATAGCACTTACTCTTCCGTCATACCAGGCAACAAAAGCACCATTATTTCCATCGGGGCTTACAAAGGGAACCTGGTAAAATCCCATCGCTCCGTTATCCATTATACTAATTCCTGTAGAGCCCCATAGCAATTGTCCATCAACATCCAGCTTTTGGGCTCGTATCTTTGTATTATACATATTTGGCCATACAGTATATACCAGAATTGCTGTTCCTGCATCAGATTTTACAGGTATCGGAAAACTGAAATTGTCTGTACCACCTTGAATAACAATCGGAACCGAACCCCATAATTTCTGTCCATCATCCGATAATTTCTGAACTGCTATAGCTGACATATCCTGGGAGGTTATCCATGCAAAAACATAATTCCCATCGCTCATTTGCGCGACTTTAGGAGTAGGCTGAAAATCATCAGATGTAGAAATATCTATACCGTCAGGACCCCATAAAAAATTGCCGTCAGGACTAATTTTATAAGCAACCGGTTTCAGAGTACCCGTACGAATATCGCTGAAAACAATAATGGCATTATCATTTTGATCGCATATCATATCATAATCCGTTAACCAGGTATCTTGCAGATGATTGCTGATCAAAAGTCCATCCGAAGCCCATAATTTGTTTCCGAAAGGATCAAGCCGCTGAAGATAAACATTGTATGCTCCTGTCCTTGTATCAAACCATGAAATATAACATCCTGCATCCGATGTCATTGCAATTTTTGAAAGTACTTGCTCTCCGGTAACATCGCATATCATTAAATTGGTACCGGGATCAGTGGACCATTGTGCTGTTGTAATTTGAGTATTAGCAAATATTGTTAGCACAGCAAGTATGAAAATTCTGAAAGCGTTCTTCATTTCTCTCTCCCCGAATATTATTGTTATTATTTAATTAATGATTATTATTTAATTGATTATTTTATCAATAACATTTTTTTTACTAGTACAACGTTTCCCGCCTCAAGTCTGTAATAATATACCCCGCTCGCAGCATATGAGCCATCGAATGTCACTTTATGATTTCCAGCTTTTACAATTCCATTCACAAGCTCAGCAATCTGCTGGCCAAGTAAATTATATATCCTAAGACTAATAAATCCGTCTTCCGGAATGCTGTATTTAATTTGTGTTACAGGATT
>DATICR010000139.1:0-3668 GCA_035456745.1 Ignavibacteriaceae bacterium | reverse complement strand
TAAAAAAGCAATATAATAGTTATGATGAGCTGCTTGATTACTGCAGCAGATCCGCCAATCCTGTCGGGAGATTAATACTTGAACTCCATAACATCCGGAGCGTTGAAGCAGATATATTATCGGATTATATATGTACTGCCTTGCAGATAACCAATTTTCTGCAGGATGTTGAAATTGATTTTCAGAAGGGCAGAATCTATCTGTCCCGGAATGAGATGGAGCTCTTTGGCGTCAGCCGAATTGGATTTGAGGAGAGGGAAATAAATCTTAATTTTAAGCAGTTAATTGAATTCAACGTTGACCGGACTCAAAAATTATTTGAAGAAGGGAAGAATTTGATTAAATTCCTTAAAGGCCGATTGAAATACGAGATAAAATGGACCATACTTGGGGGGGAAGCTGTATTGGGAAAAATCAGAGAAAATGATTATAATGTATTTGTCAGACCTTCGTTAAATAAAATGGATTTTATAAAACTTTTTCTTAAAGCTCTTAAATAAATGCAGGAAGCAAAAGATATAGCCAAAAAAAGCAGAAGCAGTTTTTATTATGCTTTTAATCTGCTGCCGCCCGCAAAACGCGATGCGATGAATACTGTCTATGCTTTCTGCCGTGAAACTGATGATATCATCGATGAAGGTAATGAACCCGACGAACTTAAATTTGCTAAGCTACGTAAATGGAGGATTGAGCTTGAAAAATCAATTACCGGCAGATCGGAATATGCACTTTTAAATAAGCTCGGGAGAACTATTTCGGGATTTAATATCCCCCTCGAACCGTTTTTTGAATTGATTAAGGGAATGGAAATGGATCTTCAAAAGAAGAGATATAATTCTTTTGAAGATTTGATGACTTACTGCTACCGTGTTGCATCAACAGTCGGATTAATATGCATTGAAATATTCGGATATAAGGACAAACAGCACACAAAGGATTTTGCTGTTAATCTCGGAATCGCTCTCCAGCTTACCAATATATTAAGAGACATTAAAAAAGATTCCGAAAAAGGCAGAATTTATCTGCCTCAGCTGGATCTTGAAATGTTTAATTATTCCGACAAAGATATTCTTGACAGACTCTATAATAATGACTTTAAAGAATTGATGAGGTATGAGGTTGAACGGGCTAAAATGTATTTTGAAAAAGCAACCATGAGTCTTAATCTCGACGATAAAGCCGCAATGTTTGCTGCAAGAGCGATGCAGCATATTTATTTCAAGATGCTCCAGAAAATTGTTGAAGTTGACTACGATGTTTATAATAAGAATATTAAAATCTCAAAATTTGAAAAAGTGGGGATCTCTCTTGGAGTCTGGGCGAAGTACAACCTGGTATATTAATGCCTGACTGCATAGTCATCGGCGGAGGTTTTGCAGGACTCTCAGCCGCAGTTCATTTAACCCGCAAAGGTAAAAAAGTTGAGTTGATAGAAGCCTCGCAAAAGTTGGGGGGACGGGCTTATTCTCTTACCGATAAACTTACCAATACGATCATAGATAACGGTCAGCATATTATGATGGGCTGCTACCGTGAGACGTTTGAATTTTTCAAAATAATAGACGCACAGGAAAATCTAATCTCGCAGGATAAACTTAAGGTAAATTTTCTGCAGCCCTTTTTTAAGCTTGTACCTCTGGAAGTTACCTCAGGGCCATATCCCTTTAACCTTGCCGCAGGCTTGCTGAACTATAAAGCAATTTCATTCAAGGACAGATTGCTGATGCTTAAATTTTTCTTAAAGCTGCCTCTTTCTTCCAGTCGTGATTTAAGTAAAATTACTGTTTATGAATGGCTTGAGAATGAAAATCAAAATGAAAAGATAAGGAAAGCATTCTGGGAAATACTCGCGGTTGGTGCTCTGAATACCAGCATTTATAAAGCCAGCGCTAAAGTATTTAAAGATATTCTCATCGAAATATTCTTTAGGGGAAATAATGCTGCCGTGATAATTTTGCCCGGGAAAGGATTAACGGAGACCTATTGCGATAAAGCAAAAAGTTATATAGAAGAAAGAGGAGGAAAAGTAATAACGGGGGAGACGGTTAACGCATTGACTTTAGAAGGGAATAAAGTCGGCAGCATAATAACAAATAAAAGAGTAATTAAGAAATTTAAATATTTAATTTCGGCAATTCCTTTTTATGCACTGGAAAGATTACTCCCGGTTAAAGATCTAATTCCTGATCCGGGTTTTTCTTATTCCTCCATTCTGACTGTTCATATCTGGCTGAAAGAAAATAAAATTGATAAAACATTTTATGGATTAATTGATTCAGACATTCACTGGATATTTAATAAGGGTACTCATCTTACGCTTGTAAGAAGTGATGCAAATGATCTGATGGAAAAGAGTAAAGAAGAAATTTTTGAAATGGTAAAGAAGGAATTGTACAGGTATTGTTTTATCGAAGAAAATGATATATCGGATTACAGAATAATCAAAGAAAAAAGATCTACATTTATTCCTTCGAATGATCTTCAGTATAAACGTCCCTCCTCAGATACCATACTGAACAATTTTTATCTCGCAGGCGACTGGATAAACACCGGCCTCCCCTCAACAATCGAAAGCGCCGTCAAGAGCGGCAAAATGTCCGCCGCTGAAATTAAATAGCTTCCCTACTTCTTTCTTTCTACTAATTACTTATCCTTTTTATTACCTACTGCATCTGCCTACTGAAATTCTGGGCTGCCTGCCTGCCGAATAGATCGGCCCGTCTGCCAGGCAAGGCAGGTCACGGTCCGCAGCCGTTTTTAAATCCGAACCGTGACAGTATTCTGCCTTGCCTTTTGCTCCTGCCTACTGAATTTCGTGTTCTTTGTGCAATTCTTATAGACAATGACGATTGGAGATTTGTGAGTGTAGAATCAGAGGCCATAAGTCGTATATGCTCTCATTAACCAACAGATTTATCTGTTGGTTCAAAATAGAGAGAATATAACTAGTAACGGTTTTAACCGTTTTTTACAATGACGATTTGCGAATGATAATGAGTTAAAATTTCTCAGTCGTTCACTGAATAAAAAACTTAGGACTCCTTCGAAATGATAAATATGATAATTATCAATCCACATTATCATTACCTACATTAATGCAATCATGCAATTCTTTAAGTAATTTACATAACTGAAATATTGAAAGTTCATTAATCATTCATAAGATTATTTTTAATTTTTACCTCATCAGGATTATAAATTGAAAACTTCAGGAATATTACTCGCTCTTGCCATTACTGCTTTTACTTTAAACCTTCATGCACAAAATAATTCTCACAGCATATTAAATACATATAAAGAAACCGCAAAAAATATAACGGAATCCGCTTTGGTTAACCGGTATGGTTATTCCTTGCTGGATGAGCTTTGCCGCATTGGTCCAAGACTCAGCGGTTCGGAGAATTCTGTTAAAGCCATTCATTGGGCTGAGAATAAAATGAAAGAATCAGGATTTAATAATGTATGGCTGCAGCCGGTAATGGTACCTCACTGGGTCAGAGGCGAGGTGGAAGAAGCGGTCATAGAAAATACTATTTATGAAGGAAGAAAAATAAACATCTGTGCATTGGGCGGCAGCATCGGTACGGATGATAATGGTATTACAGCACCTGTTATTGAAGTAAAGAATATGAATGAAATCGATTTGCTGAAAGATAAAGTAAAGGGGA
>DATICR010000138.1:0-4684 GCA_035456745.1 Ignavibacteriaceae bacterium | reverse complement strand
CCGGACACCCCTCAACACATACCGGTTTAGGACACTGAATACATCTGAGAGCTTCCATCTTTGCCAGTTCTTCCGTGAAACCAAGATTGACTTCTTCAAAATTATTTCTTCTACGGAGCGGATCCTGCTCAGGCATCAGTTGTCTCTGGATTTTCATTCTGTCTTTTCTTGAAATTTCAGGCATGTTAAATCTCCGTCCTTTCAGCAAATTCAGCCTTTTCCCTTAATCCTTTGATAAAAGCTTTGTCATAATTACATAGGTGGTCAAGAGCAATTTTTTCATCTTCATTATATGTCCGGTTTCTCCGTGCGAGAGTTTCAAAGTCAACCAAATGTGCATCAAACTCCGGTCCATCTACACAAACAAATACTGTTTTTTTATCCACCAAAGCTCTACATCCACCGCACATCCCGGTTCCGTCAACCATAACAGGATTGAGGCTTACGACTGTTTTAATCCCATAAGGTCTTGTGGTTTCAGCAACAGCTTTCATCATCGGAATAGGACCTATTGCCAGAACAAAATCTATTTTCTTCCCTGAGTCTATTAATTCTTGCAGCTTAGCCGTAACAAAACCATGGTATCCATAGCTTCCGTCATCAGTAGTCGGATATACTTCATCGCAGACTTTATTCATTTCTTCTTCCAGAATTACGAATTCCCTAGTACGGCCTCCTATTATTGAAATCGTATGATTACCGGAAGCTTTCAAAGCTACTGCAGTCGGGTATGCGATAGCAGTACCGACACCTCCCCCGATACTTACGGCAGTACCAAAGTTTTCGATATGTGAAGGTTTACCAAGCGGACCAACTACGTCCCGAACATATTCGCCCGATTCCAGGGAGTTAAGTTCTTTAGTAGTTTTTCCTATACCCTGAACAATTATGGTAATTGTTCCTTTTTCAGGATCGGAATCCGCAATTGTAAGAGGGATTCTTTCTCCTCCCTCTTTAATCCTGATGATAACAAACTGACCGGCTTTTCGTTTGGAAGCTATTTTTGGGGCTTCTATCTCAAATCGTTTAATTTCCGGTGCAATAAATTTTGCAGAAATAATTTTATGCATTTTCCTTACTATATCTTTCTGAATAAATTTCTCTTTTAATAACTCTCTTCGTTTATCTGAACTTTGCCTTTAAATGTTCTGTAAATAAAAATTGTATATCCGATTACAAACGGCATTCCTATCAATGCAATAATGAGCATGGTGAATAAAGTACGTTCTGTTGATGAAGCATTGTAAATAGTCAGACTGTAGTTAAGATTAGTAAGAGAAGGTACTAGTCTTGGGAAAAGGCTTACGGCCATCAACCCTAACATGCATGCTATTGTTAAAGATGAAGCAAAAAATGCTCTGCCGAATTTTTCAGATTTTAAAGCAATGGGGATGAATATAATCGCCCCCAGCAGAACAAGGAATAAAATCCAGAAAAAAGGATTGCTTAATATTGAAGTGAATAGAAATCCTGCTTCAAATATTGAATAAAATGTTACAATGGTATATAAAATTACAAATGCCATCCATAACCGTGGGGCAATATTTTTCATTCTTTCAAGCTGCCGGTCTGAAGATTTTATTGTCATATAAATTGAACCGTGCATAGTAAATAACACAAGGCTCAAAATACCGACAAGAACTGAATAAGGATTAAGCAGAGTAAAGAAATTTCCTGTAAACATCCGGTTTTCATCAAGCGATATTCCTCTTAAAATATTTCCTACAGCAACACCAAAAAGGATAGCAGGAAGAAGGCTTCCCAGTCCGAAAGCGATATCCCATGTTCCTTTCCATTTTGCGCTGTCAACTTTTCCGCGAAACTCAAATGAAACTGCGCGAAAGATCAGGGCAAAGAGAAGGAGCATAAATGCAATATAGAATCCACTGAAAATTGTAGCATAAACCACAGGGAAAGCAGCGAATAAGGCTCCGCCGCCGGTCAGAAGCCATACCTCATTTCCATCCCATACCGGTCCGATTGCATTTATATTGACTCTTTTTTCTTCTTCATTTTTTGTGAAGAGATGCAATACTCCAACTCCAAGATCAAATCCGTCCAATACTGCATAGCCAATTATAAGGACGGCAACCAGTAAAAACCATATAATATTTAAATCCATTATACCACCGCCTCCTTTCCTTCATGTAGAGCGGGTCCGTGTTTTACTTCTCTTACAATAAGATAAACACAAAGTATTCCGAGGATTAAATAAATTAATCCAAACAGAATTATTGAGAATAAAATATTTCCGGCAGGGACAGTAACAGAGACAGCATCACTGGTTCTGAGAAGCCTGTATACTATCCAGGGCTGCCGGCCGACTTCTGCGGCGATCCATCCCAGCTGACAGGCTATCAGCGGAAAAGGAATTGCCCAGAGTAAAATTTTAAGCAGCTTTTTATTTTCCAGGATATTTTTTTTATAAAGAGAATAAACAGACCAAAGCATTATAAGTATAAATAAGACTCCAAGCACAACCATATTATGGAAAGAAACAAATGTCAGCCAAAGCGGCGGCAGTTCATCAGCCGGGAATTCATTTATACCGGGAATCCTGGCATTAACATCGCCGAAAGCCATCCAGCTCAGCATACCGGGGATTTCAATTTTCCCGCGTAATTGCGGAGGCGGCATAGTCGGAATAGCAAACATTACCAAAGGAGCACCATCCTTCGTAGTATATAATCCTTCGATTGCAGCAAATTTTTCCGGTTGTGTATGGGCCACCTGTTTGGCGTGTTCATGACCAAATGGAAAAAGTTCAAGCAGTGAGACAATTAAACCGAAAATAACTGCTGTTTTCATTGAAGCCCGGAAGATTTCGGTATTTCTTTTATTAAGGAGGTAATAGGAAGAAATCCCTGCCATAAAGAATGCGCCGGCGATCAGTGCAGCATCAAATGTATGGAAAAATCTAATAACTGTTGAAGGATTAAATACTGCTTCAGCAAAACTTGTAAGTTCGGCACGACCGTTCTGTAAAACGTAACCAGCGGGGGTTTGCTGCCATGAGTTAGCAGCGATAATCCAGAAAGCGGAAATAGTTGAACCAATTGCCACCATTAAAGCAGAAAACCAATGAACACCTTTCGATACACGGTTTCTACCGAACAGATATAATCCTAAAAATCCTGATTCAAGGAAGAAAGCGAATACACCTTCAGCAGCTAGCGGAGCACCGAAAATATCCCCCACAAATTTTGAATACTCAGACCAATTCGTACCGAATTGAAATTCCATTACAATACCCGTTGCTACCCCAATAGCAAAAATTATAGCAAGCAGTTTCGCAAAAAACTTTCCAATCTCCTGATAAATTTCTTTCTTTTTTCTCCACCCGATTGTTTCAACAATTACGAGCAGCCATGCCAATCCAATAGTTACAGGCGGAAATAAGAAGTGAAACCCCACTGTCATAGCAAACTGAAGTCGTGCCAGCAGCACTGCATCCATTTAATTAGTTCCCTCCGGGATTGTTTTAAGGTTATTTATTAATAGAAGGATATAGTTCATAACTGAAAATTCAAAATAGATTCCAGATTTAATCAATGATTGTGCCCTTCCTGCAATACAAATTTTGCCGAATTTAAGCAGTTTTAGCGTAAAAAATCCAATAATTTTTTCAAATCTGGGAATGCTTTTTATTTTATGGGATTATCACTAAATGGATTTACTGACCTAAAATTGAAACAAGTTCGGGAAGAGTCGATTTCGAAGAAATCATTTTCAGGGGTGGTTGATTTAAGTATTCCATACGGATTTTATTAACGAAAAGTACTTTATCTTCCAGATTCTGATTGGTGTCATTTAAAATCAAATAAAGAATAGCCGTTTTAAGAGTAATTGCTCTTACCCGTTTTGTATGAGGGCTATAACGTGACGGGTGAATATGGATATATTTTTCCGGTTGCAAACCTAGACGAAGTGTCCAAATTGAATTATCATTAAAATAAACTTCGCGATAGTCTTTTCTCTCTTGTTTAAGCCAAAAGATAAATTTATCTCTGTCAGTAATATCCTGTTTTGCAAATAATTCTTTAATCTTGCCGGAAATTTGCTCCGGTGATAACTCACCTAAGTAAAGATCCATCAATGAATCACCGATCCGAAGCAGATTTTCACGGAAAGAAATAAAATCAAATTTTCCCGAACCCCTGTAATAAAGGATTTTTAATTTTATAAAACCGGCATGATGCTTCCAGCAGTTAAGAAGTACGGGATCTTCTTTCTTAAGTTCTGAAATTTTAATTGTTTTCACTATAAATAATTATCATTATAAAATATCATTCGATTGAATCGCTTTTATATTATCAAAAACAGGAACATTGCAGGACAGCAATTTATCCTTATCCTGATGTCCGTCAGCAATCAGGATACAGTCTGCTCCGATTGCAACTGCAACTTCATGATCGTGAATAGTATCTCCAATAAAAAGAGTTTCACCTTTGCCATTACCCAATTTTTTCATCAGTTCCTTACCATTTTCAATCTTGCTGGTAGCATAGATATGATCCAGACCAACCATATGAGAAAAATATTTTTTAATTCCGAAATGCTGAACAATTTCCTCAAGGGTGCGTTGGGAATATGCAGATAAAATTGACTGACCTATTCCTCCCTGATAAATTTTTTCCAATAGCGTCGCTGCTCCATCATGAAGTCCGCAGGAATTTTTCCTGAT
>DATICR010000137.1:0-3941 GCA_035456745.1 Ignavibacteriaceae bacterium | reverse complement strand
TTAATCTTGGTGCAGAGGGAGTTTATAATAAGGTGATTGCCCTCCGTGTTGGTTACCAGTCGGGTTATGAGTCGCATGGAATTACTGGTGGAATAGGACTGATGTGGGGAAATTTGAATTTTGATTATGCATTTCTGCTTTTCTCATATGGACTGGGAGATGCTTCTGTTTTTTCAGTGCAATTCAGATTTTAAGAATTCGATAATTCGTGAATTCATTAACTCCTCAATTTTTCATTTACATATCCATAAGTTATTTTTATGATATGTATTAAAAATTCTTCTTAACTAACCGGTAAAAAAATGTTCGAATGTATTCCTTTTTCTACCAATAAACTTTCTAATAATGAATGGGATGATTTTGTTGATACCTCCGATAACGGTACACTTTTTCATAAACGTGAATTTTTAGCTTATCATCCCGCAGGCAGATTCAGAGATGCTTCTTTTATAGTCACTAAAAATAATCAGCTGCTTTCGCTCTATACGGCCGCACTGGTAGAACGGGAAGGAAAGAAAATGCTTATTTCCCATCCCGGTGCTTCTTACGGAAGTTTTGTATATAAATCAGATCTGAATCTAAAAGAAGCTCATTCTATGGTTGCTATATTAATTGATTATGCAAAAGAGATTGGTGCCGACAGGATTCAGCTTACGCTTCCTCCAATAATCTATCAAACCAAGTATTCAAATTATATTGATTTTGCCCTGGTAAGGAATGGATTTACTTATTTGAAGAGAGATGTATCAAGTATTGTACAGCTTGATTTTAAAATGGAAGAGCTCCTTTCAACATACCGGGCAGAGGCCAGAACAGCAGTAAAAAAGTCAATCAAGCAAGGTGTTGAAATCGTCGAATGCGAAAAGTTTGAAGAATATTATGCCATCCTGAAAAAGAATTTAAAACTGAGACATAATGTTTCTCCTGCACATTCACTCGACGAGCTAATCAAATTAAAGAAAATGTTTCCTGCTAAAATACGTCTGTGGGGAGCTTTCCTCAAAGATAAACTGATAGCAGGAGTTTGTAATTTCAGTGCAAATCCAAAAGTTGTGCTGGCTTTCTATATCAGCCACGATGAAGATTATCAGGAATACCGTGCAGTCAATCTACTTTTTTATGAAATAATGAAAAGATATAAAGAGGAAGGATTTCGATTTCTTGATTTTGGAATTTTCACTGTAAATATGGAACCTAACTGGGGATTGGGGAGATTCAAAGAAAATTTTGGTGCACGCGGTATTTTCAGGGATACATTAACAAAAGATATTTAATGCTGAAGATATTACATCTGGCGCCTCAGAATTATGCTGGGGTACCATATGATTATTATAAAATGCATAATTCAGTGGGGGATTTCTCCCGGCTCATCACATACCATAAAAACCAGAGAGATTTTCCTGAAGATATTTGTTTAAACCTTCCTCTGCCGGATTTCAGTATTGCGAAAAGCTGGAGGAAGAAAAAAGTCACTGATAAAGAAAATCGAAATGTATCAGAGACTCCTCTGTTTTTCCCGGGGAATATTTTTGAAAGATATTATTTCGATATAAATGATAAGCTTAAAAGAAAGAAGATAGACGAAGTAATTGAAAAGTACCATCTGAATGATTTTGAAATAATTCATTATGATGCGGGACTTGATTTTTACAGGTATCCTGAACAGGCTATGAAATGGAAGAAGCAGGGGAAAAAGATAGTCTGTTGTTACTACGGGAGTGATTTACGAATAAGGGGGATAATAAAAGAACTGGATGAAATTTCGGATTTGAACATTACTTCGGAATTTGATCATTTAAAGATGAAAAAAGATTTACATTATCTTTTTTACCCTTATGATGCGTCTGAACTTCCAGTCAAACCTGATGTTGAAAACGAAGTAATTTCCGTTGTCCATTCTCCTACAAACAGAAAATATAAGGGAACTGATTTAATAATTTCCGTAATTGATAAGATAAAAAAGGAAAAGAAAATTAATTTCATCCTGATGGAAAACAGACCCAGGAGTGAGGTACTGAAAGTTAAAAGTGAAAGTGATATATGTATAGACCAGGTGGGGGGAACAATGGGAGGTACAGGTTATGGCAAAGCCGGGCTTGAATCCCTGGCAATGGGAGTTCCGACAATAACCAATATGACTAAAGAATACTCAGACTGGCTGCCAGAGAATCCTTTTATCATTGCTAATAATGAGGCGGAATTATATAAAAGGCTGATTGATCTTATAGAAAATAAATCATTGAGAAAACAGAGTGGAGATACAGGTAAGAAATGGGTGAAAAAATATCATAGCTTTGAAAGTGTTGACTCACGGCTGAAAGAATTATATAAGAAAAAGAATATTATATAATGGAAAAAAGAACCAGTCTTTCAAAAGCAACTGCCTGGTATACCATCGGGAATTTGTTTGTCCGTTCTGTCAGCTTTATTCTACTTCCTCTATATTCAAATCTAATTAATACTTCAGAGTTCGGGGACTATGCCCTCATAATGTCTCTTTATGCTATTATATCTGTTTTATATTACTCGGGATTGCAATCGGCTTTGAGTAAGTTCTATCTGGAAGAAAATGACGATTACAAGAGGAAAAAAATATTTTCTACAATTCTGAACGCGATAACAATAACCGGACTCTTTTTAACAATAATTATTTTTTTCGCCGCAGGATGGATTTCAAGGATATTAACAAATTCTTTATCATATACTGAACTGATCAGGTTAATCTTTGTTGCTTTGTTTTTTGAAAGTATAGCATTCATAATTATTCATCTTCTGAGGACACAGGAATTTCCCCGCAAAGTGGTAATATATTCTTCCTTCAGTGCAGTCTTCAATTTTATATTGAATATTTATCTGGTGTATTATTTAAGAGAGGGTATTTATGGGATTATTCTTGCACAACTAATTACCTCAGTATTTCTTTTTGTCATTCTTCTGCCCGTATTGAGAGAAAATTATATCAGGATTTTTGATTCCGCACAACTTAAAATCATTTATGTATTTGCTTTGCCATTAATTATGAGCGGCGTCTTATCTTATTCAGTTGATGTAATTGACAGATTTATTATTGATCATTTTCTGGGGATAAGCGAGGTTGGAATATATAGTTTTTCATACAGGATTGCTTTGATCATGAATGTTTTCGTTTTGTCACTACGAAGCGCCTGGACACCATATTCAATAAAATTATATAATGAAGGAAATTATACTGCTGAATTCGGCAAATCATTTACTAAAATTTTGTCTGCAGGACTGTTAATCTTTCTTGTTGTTTCAATGTTTATTGACGATCTATTTAATTTTCATTCAGGAAGTTTTTATTTATTTGATCCTGCCTACCGCAGCGGCATTAAAATAATTCCGGTTATACTCATTTCGTATCTTTTCAGCGCAATTGTAACATACTATTCGGTATATCCCTATATAACAGGTAAAAGTATTCATTTTCTGATGAGTGATCTGACAGCGCTTATTATAAACATCATCCTGAATTTCATTCTTATACCAATTTATGGAATTATGGGAGCCGCCTACGCTACTTTGTTCAGTTATTTTGGGGCAGCCGTGTATCTGTTGCTGATTTCCGGAAAGAAAATTAAAATTGTTTATGAGCCCTTGAAGCTGTTGTTGTCATTATTTATTACATTTTTAATTTATACTGTTTCAAAGATGATTAATATTTTCTCAGCTGATATAGTTCTGTTTATTATTGCTCTCTTTATGATATACAGGTTAACAGGTTTGAAGCTCCGCCTGTTCTTGAAATCCTGATTATAATATTTAATAAAACCAGCATTCGCGGAGAGAGATATCCCGCACTCAATTTAGCTTTTCAATTCTTTACTCAATTTTGTTATAATTTGGTCTAATCTCTTTTCGATTTTTTCCCAATTATATTTTTCTTCGAATAATTTCCTGGCAGTCAGTGAATCCTCCTTAAG
>DATICR010000136.1:0-9528 GCA_035456745.1 Ignavibacteriaceae bacterium | reverse complement strand
AAATTTTGCTAAGAATATTTACGCAGCTAAACCCATAAGGCAGATTGATAAAGGAATGAATCTTGAAAAGCTTGCTAACAATCATCTGAAACCGTCAGAGAATAAATATCTGAATAGTTTCTTGAGCAAGATTACTCTCTTATTTTAATATATCAAAAAAAATCTCTCGACTGAATTAAATCTATCGGGATATATAAAAACAATTACCATAAAAATCTATTTCCACTCAGGCTTTGTAATTACTGTCAGTCAATTTTGCTTTTTTGATGATAATTATTACAACACCGATAGTTAAAATCCCGGAAGCCAAAACTGCAAGCAGTACAATTAAATCATTTCCTTTTGGAATAAAGCTGTAGCAAGTCTTTAATACACTTTCAATTGCAGATGTTACTTCACCTTTTGAAGCGCTCTTCACTGCAAGTTCAAATGAGGAAGGAAGAATCTGAAAATCTCCTGCTTTGGTATTCCCCGGATTCAAATATTGAACAATCTTACCATCTTTATCTACAAATATCAGAACTCCCTCATGTGTAAATCCTCCGTATTTTGATCTCTGAAAATGAAATCCGGTGATATCTGTGAGTCTGTAAATATTCGTACTGTCTCCGGTCAGGAAGATCCATCCCGAATCAGGAATCTGTCTGCTGCACAGACTAAACATAGCACGTTTTTTTTGGAATGCCATCTTTGATGTTTCATTTTCATCTATACTTATGCTGATTATATTATAATCCTTTCCCGGTTCATATTTTACCTTACCAATAATATCAGTTAATTCTACCATCAAAGGAGTACAAATTCCCGCACAACGGTAATAGCAGAAATCCAGTACGGTAGGTTTATCGATCAGCTCTTTGAGAGAAACAATTTTACCTTCGGCATCAGTGAACTTAAGATCATTTGGAATCTTTGTCCCCAAATGCTGAATAACTTCTGCAGTCTTATAATCGGCAAATGATAACCGGGCTGTAATAAAGAAAAAAAATAATACTGATATAAATATTCTGGATAATACCTTAAAACTATTCATTTTGTTTCTTTGTTTAATGATCCTGTTTTTTAACATATATAAATTTAACAACTATCCAAATGAAGAACTCCCATTACTAATTTCTGTATTTATTCAAATATTATTCACAACTACCCGCCTGTTGCAAAACCGGGATATAGGGTCATTCCCCCGTCAACATATATACTGGTTCCTGTTAAATAGTCAGCCTGGTCGGATGCAAGCCATGCAGCTACCCGTCCTATATCATCCACTTCACCAATTCTGCGGTATGGAATTAATTCCATTAATTTATCATAAGCTTCTTTAGTACTCCAGACTGATGTATTTATCGGCGTTCTTATTGCACCCGGACATATGCTGTTCACCCTGATTCTGAAAGGTGCTACCTCCTGAGCGATGCTTTTCATCAACATCATTACTCCACCTTTGGAGGCAGCATAATTTATGTGACCGGCCCAGGGAATTATCTCATGCACTGAACTAATGTGAATAATTTTTCCCGCAGCACAAGAAATTTCACTTTTAACCCCTCTTCTTTTGAATTCTTTTATTGCTTCCCTTGCACAAAGAAATTGTCCCGTAAGATTAACACTTATAACTTTATTCCACTGGTCAAGCGTCATTTTTTCAATCGGTGAATCTCTCTGCAGTCCTGCATTATTTATGAGTATATCAATTGTCCCAAATTCCTTTATGGTTTGATTAAACATAGAAATTACTTCTTCTTCATTGCTTACATCAGCTTTATAAGCAAATGAATTTATTCCCTCTTCCTTTAAGTCGTCAACCAGATTCTCCGCAGTATCGGGATTGGTCACATAATTAATTGCCACATCTGCACCTGCTTTGGCAAGTTCCCTTGCTATCCCTTCGCCTATACCCGAATTTGCTCCGGTTACCAGTGCTTTTTGCCCAGTTAAAATCTTTAGTGTTTCACCTTCAGGTTTAATAACTTCCGGTAAATTGGGCTTTACTTTATCAGCCATTTTAACCTCTTCTAAATTAAAATTAAATTATAAGTTACGATTAAGTATATAGAAATAGCTATAACAAGATCACAAGAGATATCACTGCTGTCCAAATAAATTTGAACCTAAAAAAGTTAGATAAACAAGCACATTGGACAGATTTTTTATTTTTTCATTTTCAATCCCCCGGATAAATTTATCTTTCTGCTTTCCATAGAATAATCTTTCTGAGACTTAAGATGGAAGGAAGTACTAAAAGAACCAATGCATATTAGTCCTGTTTGAATGGATTAAAGATCAGCTGATTGTGAATTGAAAAATCGCAGATAGAAAATCAGGGGGCAACAATGGAGGATTTGGGCTTCTTTCGGGCTTCTTCCGGGCTCTGTTGAATTATGCAACATTTAAGATCAGGAATAAAACTTTATTAGTTTTTGACTCCCTATAGTAGTTTACCCCAATATTGTCAGTGGTAATAGTTTCAAAATTTGACCGGCAAAAGATAGGAATATTAAAAAAATATATCAATGTTTTTTCTTTATCTGAGAGATTTTTTATTTTCTTTATTTCAATATTTTGGACAGATATGAGAGATTGGTTGGCCCAGTTCAGATGTTCTGATTCGGATGAGGATGTTGGATAAGGTCCCAGAAAGTTATTACCAAAGATAGAACGCCGGTTATCAAGAAAGCCAAGGTGTTTACCTGATCAAATGACACCATAAAGAAAAGTACAAATCCTATAAAACAAATTGACATGTCCTGCCAGCTATTGCCTCTTCCTGCACCCCAAAGACCCGTTATAATTAATAAAATTCCCGCCAGTATCATACTTATTTCATTTCTGATTCTATCTACAAATGCGCAGATAATTAACCCACCGGAAATTAGAAGATTAAACCATGCCTGCCACATAATTAAACCTCTTAAAGTTTTTACTATACAGCTTTTATTATATAAGCAATCTTAAAATAATTTTTGGTGACAGAGAGAAAGCATATATTTATACCCTGACAAACTGTCAATATTTTGTTGAAAAACCCTGATAAATAGTCAAAAGTTATGACAAAATGACAGTCTTTCTTTGAAAGATTATCGAGTGCTTAATTATGTAAAGGCTTCTATAGTAATTGAATTTCATTATTTATAGATTTACCGAATCAAATATTGCCGGAAAAATGTTTAAGAAAATATTTCCACTTATTATTCTTTTTGTTTTTCTTGACTCTTGTGCGCCTACACTGGAAAAAGTCTATCCCACTTTGAATGACGGAAAATATGACAGCGAATTTCCATATAAATCATCTTCAACTGAATTAGACAGAATATGTGAATCGGTACAAAGGGTGAATTGTACTGCTTTTTATAAAATTTATCACTTTAAACCGGAAGATGAGATTACTTATGAAATGCTTAACGATGATAGATTAATTAAAAACGGAATATTGGATTATGGGAATAATTCTTTATCCGGTACGGCATTTACAATTTATTCTGAAAATGGAGCAATTGCTTTAATAACCTGTGCACATATCATAAGTTTTCCAGATACTATAATATCACACAGAGCTGAGCAGGATGGAACTCCCACTCCCTATATAGAAACTATTTCAATTAAGGACAAAGAGAATATTTATGTTGCAGGTTTTCCCGAAGGGAGTGAAGTGGAAATTTTAGCAGAAGATGATCCAAATGATATTGCTTTGATTGGCAGAAAGTATAATCCCCAGACAGGATTTCGGATACCGGAATTTCCTTATCCTTCAGGAGAGGCAAAAGAACTTGAATGGGGTTCATTTGTCTATCTTTTCGGTTACCCGATAAACTATCAGATGGTAACTAAAGCTATTGTCAGCAGCCCCAACCGCGACAGCCAGGGATCATTTCTTGTAGATGCCGTTGTAAATCCGGGATTCAGCGGCGGGCTTGTTCTGGCGATAAGAGATGGTGTTCCCCATTTTGAACTTGTGGGTATGGTTCAATGGGTTCCTGAAGAAGAAGAAACATTTTTATCACCTCAAAAGTTGGGTGCAGGTAAAAATTATAATCCTTTCATTCCTTATAAAGGTGAGAGTTTCCCCAAAGTTCATAAAAGTATCAAATATGGGATAACAAAGGTTATTCCCATTGAGTCCATCAAAGCATTTCTCCAGAAGAATAAGGTGATGTTGAAAAGCGAAGGATATGAAATTGAGCTAAAGTCATCAGGGAAATAGTAGTGGTGAATCCAACAAAGTAGGCTGCAGTCTTTAATTGACAGTAAGTAATTATTTCAACCAAGTATTTAGGGATGGAGTGGGATTAAAAGTCTTCAATCGGCAGTCCGCAACCTATTCAACCAGGTGTTTGACTTTTTTAGATTTCGGTTCAGTTGGGGTTAAAAAATCCTCAATCTGCAATCAGTAATTTCAAACCGAATCCATTTTATAATCAAACTGCGCCGACATCGAACAGTGGACTGATTGCAAGATTAGTCGACTGTTACTGTGAACTGAAGACTCTCTATTGTATTATTAAATTAAGAACTCCTCTTTCACCAGATTCTCACTCTCTTCTCCGGTGGAATATACATCGGCTGCCCGGGTTTAATATTAAATGCCTTGTAAAATGCATCAACGTCACTGAAAGGTCCGTTCACGCGAAGAAAATTTGGTGAATGCACGTCTGTTAATACCTGCTGGGCTAATGCTTCCGGTCTTGTATGGCCCAGCCATGAATAAGCATATCCAATCCAGAATCTCTGTGCCGGTGCCAGTCCTGCTATCTTCTTCCCTTCATTATATTCTTTAGTTTTTGTAAATGCATCCCATCCGATTACATCGCCACCAAGGTCTGCAAGGTTTTCTCCCAGCGTAGCTTTACCGTTAATATGCATACTATCAAGAACAACATAATTGTCAAACTGTTCGACCAATAATTTCGTTTTAGCATTGAATTTTTCCTCATCTTCTTTGGTCCACCAATTATGCAAATTTCCTTTTTCATCAAATAATCTCCCTTCGTCATCGAAACCGTGGGTAAGTTCGTGACTAATTGTTGAAGCACCGGCATAAGCATAAGCAACAGCATCATCAACCAAAGAATCCGGAACGCCGGGAACTATAAATGCTGCAGCCGGAAGTACTATTTCATTATTAGAGGGATTATAATATGCATTCCATGTCTGCGGAGTCATATCCCATTCAGTTCTGTCAACCGGTTTACCAATTTTATTCATATCCCGGTCAAACCAGAAGATGTCGGCGTTAATTGTATTTCTGCAGAATGAGCTTCGGTCAACTTTTAATTTCGAAAAATCCTTCCACCTGTCAGGGTAACCTACTTTCTTTGTGACAGCATATAATTTATTCAGAGCTTTCTGTTTCGTGGAGTCACTCATCCAATCGAGATTTTTAATCCTGTTAGCAAATGCATCAATACAATCATCAACAATTTTCTCGTATCTTTTTTTTGTCTTAGGCGAATAATATTTCTCTACATATATCTGTCCGAGCAACTCTCCCATAGCACCTTCAACAGCATCCTGAGTTCTTTTCCATCTTGGTTTCTGTTCCTTTATACCGGACATAATTGTACCCCTGAAATGAAAACTTTCGTTATCATAACTGCTTGCGAGAGTACCTGCAAATTCACTTAACAGATGAAACTTTAGGTAAGCTTTCCACTGGTCAAGATCAAATTTATTTATTGCGGCATTAAGCTCATGAAAAAATTCAGGCTGGCCAACAATAATTGAATCGACATTTGAAGCTCCAATATCATTAAGTATTAATTTCCACTCGACTGCAGGAGCCAGTTTTTCAAGATCTTCAATCGACATTTTATTATAATTAGCATATGGGTCTCTCAAGTCTTCAAGCTTCCTGCATGAATCGGCAAGAAAGTTTTCAATAGCATAGATCTTGTTATTTTCTACATTGGCCTCCTTCTTATTTTTTCCCAGGAGTTTCAGCATGTGTGCAACGTGAACTTTATATTCATTACGTATATTTTTTGTACGTGTATCATCCCGGAAATAATATTCTCGGTTCGGAAGTCCAAGTCCTCCCTGCCATAGATATAGAGCCCACTGTTCACTATTCTTTGTATCCTGTTGAACGAAGATGCTGAACATTAAATTAACCCCTTCTCTCTGCAGAAAGGCGACAGTATTAAATAAATCCTTTTTATTTTTAATTGAATTTATTTTATCAAGTTCACGTTTGATAGGAGTCAGATCCTGTTTTTCAATTGCGATTGTATCCATTCCTGTATAATAGAAATCACCTATTTTTTGTTGTTTACTTCCTTCCGGTGCATTCGATGCGGCAGCCTCCTGTAAAATCCCTTTCAACCTATTGTATGTTTCCTCATTCACCAGGTCTGAGAGTCCCCATCTCCTTTCTGAAGAAGGTATTGGATTTTCCTTCATCCAGGTGCCTGTTGCATATTCAAAGAAATTTACGCCCGGGTCAACAGTAGTATCCATAACCGCAGTTAAAAAATCGCCTTTTTCTTTCTGCTGGGAATAAAGAATGTGAGTAGAAATTATTAAAGCGAGGATGAAGCCATATAATAAAATGGAGATTTTATTCATTTTAGTACACCAAAATTGAATACTGATAAAATTAAGGCTTCAATTTTAAGAAAGTTTAAACGAATTAAAAAGATAAAATTTATCAATGGGCTATTTTAAGGGCAAATGGTGTAGGAGTGGGTAAAATGGGAGCCTGTTACTCAAAAACGGAGTTCTGAATTAATCAATGTTAGATTAGAGAATTCCTATGAAATCGAAGATCAAAATCAGGATACAGGATCAGAGAATTTTCTCTCTGATCCTGTCCTTACTTAATCAAAAATAATCTACCGGAAAATCTTCCTTATTTCAGCAGGTTCATCTTTTTAGTACTTATAAAATCTCCTGCCTGTAATCTGTAAAAATATATCCCTGATGCTATCTTTGCAGCATCAAAATCAACCTGGTAGTATCCCGGTTTCATTATTTCATTCTTTAGCTCTCTGACTTTCTCGCCTACAATATTATATACTGTAAGACTGACCATAACTTCTTTAGGTATTGTAAACCTAATCGTGGTAACCGGGTTGAAAGGATTTGGATAGTTCTGCTCAAGACTATATTTGTCAGGTGAATAAATTTTAGCATTCACCTTATCCGAATACTTAAAGCTTCCGTCATAATCAATTTGCTTTAATCTATAGAAATATGATCCTGTCTTAAGCTCCTGATCCTTGAATGAGTAATTTGTATTTGTACTTTTTGTACCTGCTCCCTCTACAAACCCAATCTTCTCCCATTTACTTCCATCTGTTGAACGGAGAATATCAAATCCAGCATTGTTGGTCTCTGTGGCTGTAACCCAGTTAAGCAGAATACTGTTTCCCTCTGCACCAGCTGTAAATCCTGTCAGTTCAACCGGAATTGCATAATCGTGGTTAACCAGGAATTTTCCATCTGAACCGCAGATAAATCCTATGCGGCTTTCATTAAATATCATTTCATATAGCTCGACTGTATTTGCTCCTTCGAAGTCACTTATCCAGGTAGCTCCCCCGTCAGTTGATTTATATACCTGCTCGGGTGTACCTGCTGCAAATGCTTTTCCTTCATCCATTATGTTTATTCCGTGCATCAGTCCAGTGCTTCCTGCCTGACTGGCTGACCAGGTTAGACCGCCGTCTGTCGTAATAATAATTTTTCCGTTTTCACCGCCCGCTATTCCGTAGTCCGGAGTATAAAAATCGACTCCAACCAATTTTGAGAATGGAGTTCCTGAATATATATGATCCCAATATTGACCACCATTTACAGATTTTGATACCATTTCATCTCCCCCTACCATATACAGTGTGTTTTCATCTGCAAAACATACATCTTCTACTGTCTGTTTTATTCCCTGGGCAAAAAACCAATTATCCCCTCCATCTGTTGTAACAAATAATGTGACGGGATAATTAACAGCTACTCCGTGATTGGCATCCCAGAACCTGATATTACTTACATATGATGACCTCAATGCTATAGACTTTGCTGTCCAGCTTAAACCGCCGTCTATTGTTTTCAGTAACAGATTATTATATCCTCCAACAAAACCTGCCTCTGTTGTTGTGAAACATACTGTTCTCAACCCAGGTATGGTATCATTGGATATCTTTGTCCAGCTTATACCCCCGTCAAATGTTTTCAGAATAATTCCGTTCTGAGTTGAATTAGTCCCTACTGCATATCCGATGTCGCTTTGTCCCGGTGGGAAGCTTACATCATATATCGTGTATGGATAACCTGTCTCTACCCACTGCCATCCTGTACCTGCTCCTCCTTCGATAACCTGGATTGTTCCTTCAAAGGGGATTATATCTTTATCGCTTACAGTGAAGTTAAGCTCTCCGGTTTCCTGAGGATCTATGTTCAGCACTACGCTACCATCCGCAGCAGTAAAACCTACTGCATAAATACTATCAGATGAGATGCATACCTTTGCTCCTTCAACCGGTAATCCATTTTCTTCATATGTAACTGTCACATTGACCTGACCATTTCCGATTGCTGTAGTGTCGTTATAATCGACATTTACATTCTTTGGTGTATCCTTCCAGATATGAATTGTGGGATCGCCAAGTATATGATAAATTCTGAAATGGTATGCTACATACGGGTCAGCTCCTCCAAACACCCCATACATACGAAAACGGCCATATATGAGAGCTTCTCCAGGACTATCCATGTCAAGCGAAAACATTCCTTGATAAATACCTTTGTCGATTTCATTATTATAATTTGTGTGGGTATTGGAAACCGGTCCTACAAATGCACAGGCTCCTCTTGGTGCAGTTCCATCTCCAATCTCCATCCATGTTTCACCAAAATTATTTGCTGTGCCTTCAAAATTAGCAACGCCGCATCCGATACTGGTTACAAATGTTAATTTCGGACCGTTGTTCAACGAGTTTATGTTTGATACACTCAATGGAAAACAGCTTGCCCACCACCCGGTATACCATCCTTCACCTCGATAGTTAAGAAAACTTCTACCTTCATTTACCATATTTATGATAGTGGATACTGTTCCCGGGCATGGTGTTCCATTATACATCGAATCGACTGAAATAAAATTTCCGTGCAGAAGCATTTGTTGGGCGGTAAATCTTTTAGTATAAATTTGAGTCATATAAGCATTATTTGAACAAACAATTCCTTTTCTAAACCAGTTGGGATCATCTACATATGGAGTTCTCTCATAACCGATCAATTTTTGCTCCATCGCGTTCAATCTTGAGCTCACCTGATTAGTAAATCTTCCGATCATCATCTCCGGGAAATAATCGTTGCCCGTTAATTCTACAAAATATTCATCATAAGTAAATGTCCAGCCGTCAAGAGTGATATATTTTACTGGTGCTACCCCTTCATCTCCTACTAATAAAACATGCGTTGGGGGAATTTCCCAAGTGTTGTATGTAGAAAGGATATAATCTCTTACTGCTGTCGGATTATTTCCACTCGCTCCTATTTCACTGAATTTGGTTACGTGTATATATGTGCCTGTCT
>DATICR010000135.1:0-3498 GCA_035456745.1 Ignavibacteriaceae bacterium | reverse complement strand
GGTCAGCATATTATAAGAGCAATCTCGAAGGATAACACCAATCTAATTGATCCGATCGGTGATTCTGTAACAATTACTCTTGTAAAGCCAACATTTTCACGGGATATTTTAATTATTGATGAAACTGATGAGAGTAATTTCCCCTTTGGCACTGTACATCCGACTGATCAGCAGGTAGACCAATTTTATTCAGATATTTTTCAGACTCCTTATCAATGGGATTTTAAATCCAGAGGTATTCCGCCCAAGGATACTCTGGGGCAGTACAAACTGATCGTCTGGCATGCGGATGATTATCCATCATCTCAGCCTCATAAAATTGTTAATTATACCGATATCCTTGAAGATTATCTGGATGTAGGTGGAAAATTTTTTATGAGTGGATGGAGGATACTGAAATCGTTTGCCTGGAATGCTTCTTTCCCAATTAATTTTGAAGAAGGGACTTTTGTACATGATTACCTTCATATAATCAGTGTTGATGAGACTTTTGGTTACACTGGTGACTGTATCGGATTTATCGGTGTAGGTGAATCTTTTGATGATATAAGAATTGATTCAACTAAGCTGGTTGATTTCCCCTTCATTGTCCCGGGCTCATCGTGGGGATTAACAAATATTAATATGATAATACAACCGGCAGGTTTTACCGATGTAATCTATACTTATAATAATGCAATTAATAGTCAGTTTCCTCAATACAGGGGAGAAGCATGTGGGTTGCGTTATTATGGAAGCTCATTCGATGCAGTAATCCTTGGATTCCCGGTTTATTTTTTAATTAAAGAAGATGCAGAGGTAATGGCGAATCAGGTACTTCATAATTTAAATTTAAGGTAAAGGATCTATGGAAAATAATAGCAAAATTTCTAACCTTATAAAAATATTATTCTCTGTAGTAATAATTCTGTTTTCGATAATCGATTCCGCATTCGCAGGTGAGACGGGAAAAATTGCCGGTACAATAAAAGATAAGCAGTCCGGAGAACCACTGTTAGGTGTGAATGTTATAATCAAAGGATCTACTATGGGTGCGGCAACAGATGAAGACGGTAAGTATTATATAATAAATGTTCCTCCCGGTACTTATGTATTGCAGGCATCGGCAATCGGTTACCATACTATTACAATTCAAACGGTTGTTGTGAGGATCGATTTAACCACTGAGATCAATATTGAAATGGAATCGACGGTTATTGAGACTCCCACTGTAGTAGTAACTGCCGAACAAAAAATGGTACAAAAAGATATTACCTCCACACGGCGTACAGTTTCAAGTCAAACGATGAAAGATACCCCGGGAATGGAATCGACTGCCGATATTTTCAAATTACAGGGCGGAACTATTCTGACAAATATCCCCCAAACTCTTCAACTGAACACGGGCGAGCAGCTTCAGTTAAGAGATGAAAGCGTAAAAGATGTTCATATCAGAGGAGGCAGGGGAGGTGAAATTTTATTCTTGATAGATGGTGTTCCCGTTACCCATCCCATTTATGGAGGAAGAAGCGCTTTCGATCTGGATGTAAATTCTGTGGATCAGGTTGAACTGTTGACGGGGGCATTCAGTGCAGAATATGGACAGGCTCAATCGGGTGTCGTTAATATAACCACGCGATCAGGCTCGGATGAATTTAAGGGAGGTTTTGAATATAAAACCGATAATCTGAAGTTCCTGGGAACATCTTATAACACAGATTATGCAACTTTATTTTTCGGCGGACCTGAACCTCTTACTCATTATCTTCTGCCTTTAACAGGAATAAACGTTCCCGGAAAGCTTTATTATTTTTTATCATTAAATGCAGAACTAACAAATACTCCCTATGATAATCTCAGACAACGTAATAAAATTGAAATGTTTGGATTTGATGTTACCGAAAGAGAAAACAATCTGCGAAACATTACCGGTAAGCTAAGCTGGGAAATAACAAGCAATTTTAAAACCACATTCAGTTATATAGGCTCATTCAATGACTGGAGTGATTTCGATTGGCTGTGGATAAATCATTCAAACAATCTTCCTGCATATTACCGCAATAATAAAAATCTTGCTCTTTCGATAAATCACGTTCTTTCCAGATCGACATATTATAATATTAATCTCGGATATCTCGGTGTTCAGTACCATGGTGATTGGAATGGATTAAATCCTTCAGGTTACTGGACATTTTATAAGAATGGTCAGTTATTTAATTATTCCCAATGGGAAGCATATTCTCATAATTATAGTGTGGTTCCTGATTCTTTTAAGTCAATGACCGCTGTTCCACAGGTTGATCCTTTAACAGGATTTTATGACGCTGCAGGTGTTCAAAGCATCTGGCGGGATGATAATACCGGAACATTTACTTTAAAAGGAGATTTGACATCGCAGATTACCCAGGACAATCTGGTGAAAATCGGATTTGAATATCAGTACAACGATATAAGATATACTGATATACAGTTCGGCGGAGTCCAGTTATCTAATTTTGGTGAGTGGGCATTTAACAGGGATACAACAACTCCCGCACCGATTAAACCACCAGGTCCTTTTCCAGAATTCAGTCAAAATAGATGGGTATTTCACGTTTATCCGTCGATCGGAAGCGGATATATCCAGGACAAATTTGAGAAAGAATTCCTGATTATAAATGCGGGGCTCAGATTCGACTGGTTGTGGCTCGGTAAAACCGTCAATGATAAAAGCTGGAAGGAGCAATGGGAAGCTGCAACAGGTCTGAATTCCGACTGGAAATTATTTAAATATAAATTCAGTCCCCGGTTCGGTATCTCATTTCCGATCACGGATAGAACAGTTGTATTCTTTTCGTATGGACATTTTTATCAGCTGCCCGAACTACAGTATTTTTATCGGGATCCATACAGCGGCGGAACAACCGGTAATCCATTTCTGGATTATGAAAGAACTATCCTTTATGAATTTGGATTAACCCATCAATTCTTTAATGATCTTGCTATTGATATTAAAAGTTATACTAAAGACATTTCACAACAAGTCGGAACTACACAGCTCAAAGCAAATCTTGGTATACCCGTTCAATTATTCGATAATAAGAGCTATGGACGTGCGCGGGGAATTGAGGTGGAATTAGATAAAAGATATTCAAATTTTACCTCGGGGCAAATTACTTACACGCTTCAATGGGCTGATGCTTATTCTTCCTCGGCATTTGAAGATTACATCAGATCATTAAATGATTTCCCTTATCCGATAAGAGAGAGGAGGGCTGACTGGGATGTAAGACATCAGATTATCCTGCAGGGGAGCTTTATTATTCCTAAAGATGAGAGCCTTGAGGTTTTTGGTGTTCCGTTACCTGATAATCTGAATATAACATTATTATCAAGATTTCAAACGGGACAGCCGTATACACCTTTTACGCTCGATCCTGCTGAAGCACAGAAGCTGGATAATACCGCGACAGGACCTAGTACATCCTCCACTGATCTGAAAATAAGTAAAGGATTTGATGTGGGACCATTAATGCTGAC
>DATICR010000134.1:0-3288 GCA_035456745.1 Ignavibacteriaceae bacterium | reverse complement strand
ATGAGAATCGGGATAACCGTATTTTAATGTAGGCAGATCAGTTCCCTGTCTGTAAGACAGATTTAAGATTTTTGCCCCAACTTCCGCAGATTGTGCTGCTTTCTTTCCGTCAAGAGCAGATCCGCCGGATTCATTATTATCTGAGGAAGTTGTTAATTCACCTACAAGTGTTGAAGGAACTGTTCCCGTTGCAAGAACGACAATATCCGATTCAATACGGATTTTATCTCCCAGTAAAGAATCATCGATATCAATTACCAGTTTACTATCATCAGAATTATTAATTCCAACAATGTCTCCTTTGGTAAAAAATATATTATCCTCTGCCTGGACCCTTTTGTAAAAATGTTCCATATGCGCAGGAGTTCTGATGTCTTTGTAGATTATATAAATAAGTGAATCCGGAAATTTTTCTCTCACATATAGAGCCTGTTTCAAAGAAGTGGCGCAGCAGGTAGAAGAGCAGTATGGTAAATATTTTTCATCCCTTGAGCCCGCGCACTGAATAAATGCAACACTCTTAACCGGTTTACCATTAAGTAATTTTTTCCCATTCATAAAATATTCTTCGAACTCTGCAGCGGTTAAAACATTCCCTGATTTACCATATCCTAAATAATCAAGTTTACCGGCATTATAAGGCTTCGATCCGGTTGTCTGAATTATTGATCCGACAATTAAACTTTCCTCCGGCAGGTTATTCAAGGAAACTTTAAAATTACCGGGTTCTCCTGAGATTTTATTAATAGTGCAGGATTTAAATACTTTTATTTTATCATTCGATTCAATTTCAGAGATTAATTTATCTAATTCCGGTACTTCCGGTTCAAAGTAAGGGAAATGTGAAGGTTCAATTTTAAAAACATTATTAAGCCAGCCTCCAAGTCTATTCTCCTTTTCAATAAGAATTACTGAGTAACCGGCTTTAGCTGCAGAAAGGGCTGATGTCATTCCGGTGATGCCACCCCCTACCACTAAAATCGTCTCATTGATGTCTTTCCTAAAAGGTTCAGGGACTTCACAATTATTTACTTTAGCAATACCCATCCGCAAATAATCGTTTGCAAGCATCTGGGTATCTTCATCATTGGGTTTATGAGACCATGCTACATTTTCCCTGAAGTTTACTCTGTCAACAATAATATCCTTATCAAAAGAAAAAACATCCGTTAAAAATCTTTGAGAACATGCGCCTATAACAATCTTGTTTAAATTCTCACTGACAATATTATTTTTAACCGAACTGATATTTTCTTCACTGCACAGCCAGGGACTGACTTTGCACACCGGCACTTTATTTTCATCCAAAGCTACCTTAACCAATTGTTCAAAATTCAGCGACTCATTTAACCCGCAACCGGAGCAAAGAAATACTCCAACTTTATTTTCTTCTGACATTACATTAGTTCCTTCTGATTTTTTGAATAACGGTTAATATGGAGCCCGTAGCTTCCCTGACAGTAGAAGCAACATCTTTGGGTCTTGTAATAACTCCGCAGCCGGCAAATCCATCTCCATTAGATTTTAAGAACCCATCTTCATCTCTCAATGATTTGTCGAGAGGTAAATTTTCAGAAGCAGGTTTCATCCCTGCAGCTAAAACAACAAGATCAACCGAATTATAAATCTTTCTCCCAGTTAAAGAATCTTCTGCTTCGACTACTATTTTATTTGTTGATTTATCCTTTGTTACTTTGGCAATTTTACCCCGGTGGAAATGAATATTTTTATCCTTTTGGATGCCGCTGTAAAAATCCTCAAGAAGGCCTTCGGTTCGTACATCTATATAGTGAATATGAATTTCCGCGCCTGGATTTTGTTCACGGATATATTGTGTCTGCTTAAGAGAAGCCATACAACAGACAGACGAACAATAAGCAAGATGATTTTCATCCCTTGAGCCCGCGCACTGTACAAACGCAACACTATTCACCTTTTCTCCATCAGATAGACGAAGGATCTGCCCTTTGGTTGGTCCGTCAACAGCAGAAAGACGTTCCATCATAACATTAGTAATAACATCGTCATACTTGCCATAACCCAGTAAATCCAGATTCTTTGCATTATACGGTTCCCATCCTGCAGCCCATATTATTGAATTTGTTTCGACAGAAATTATCTTTTCTTTATCATTCAAATCGATTGCATTAAATTTGCAGGCATCGAGACATTCATTGCAACTGACACCAGAACAATTTTCTTTATCTATAATATATTTCAAAGGATATGCATTTTCATAAGGAATATATATAGCAGTTGTCTCATCCATATTATAATTAAATTTATTTTTTCTGAGACGTGGGCATACTTTTACGCAGTCGCCGCAGGCAGTGCAACGATTATTAACATACCTGGGTTTCAATTTTATATTGACCAGGTATTTATCATTTTCTTTAATTACATTTGTTAATTCTGCGAGAGTATATATTTTAATTAGCGGATTGTTGCGCATCCTTTTTAAATTAATTTCCAATCCGCATGAGGGAGGACAAAGTTTAGGAAAATATTTATTAAACTGAGCAACCTTTCCGCCGATATATTCATTTTTCTCAATCAAAATCACATTTATTCCTATGTCAGCAGCTTCAACCGCAGCAGTAATTCCTGCAATACCTGCACCCACAATTAATAAATCACCAGTAATTAAATTTTCAGACATGTCATTTATCCATATTTTTAAATTTTTATAAATCCAGCATCAACCATAATATTCAATGATTGACTTAATGACTTTAATATTTTTGATTCCTTCTAATTCTGATACAACAGCTTTAATATCATTTTCCCACATTCTTGATCCCACTTTAGGGGTATTTCCCTTTATTACGACGGAACCTGTACTGGCATCGGCTTCTATTTCAACCTCACTTCCTTTTGTTCGCGGAGATTGCTGGAGGGATACCCTTATTTTTGCGGCAAGATGTAAATTTTTCAAAATCTTAATTGATTCGGAATCAGAATTAAAAGTTTTGCAGGACACAATTCCCGTTACCAGATCTGCCGCAAGATCAATACTTATTTTTTCAAGGTTAAATACTACGTCATAATACGAAGGATTTTTCCAGTCGACGCCATATAAAAACTGCGACCATTTCTGACGTCTTTCATCGATTAACTTAACATATGCAGCAACTTCTTCCCTTGTCTTCCCGCCTTCTTTCATCAAAGTCTTAATCCTGAATTCATCCGGCGCAGTGAGCAGAACACGAAGTACAAACGGAATATCGCTAAGAAGAAATTGAGCTAGGTGACCGTGATAAACTATGCTACCTTTTAAAGCAAAATCCA
>DATICR010000133.1:0-11344 GCA_035456745.1 Ignavibacteriaceae bacterium | reverse complement strand
ATTCATTCAGTTTTTAAATAAAAATCAGACTTACTTCAAACTATCTGCTCTCGCTGTATATGTAATATTATAAATTACATAATTTGTAAGATTCTGATTAGCCTCGAAACCATATCCCTGAATTTTTTCTTTACTTGTAACAATTGTTACGAACTTATCAGACACTATTTTCCTGTCGCTGTTTCTCCACATAAGTTCATCCGTTCTTATTGTAATCCCGCTGTCATTAACAGCAACAACACTATCCATAGCAAAAAGATTTTTAGTAGCATCATCAACCTTTCCCCTTCTTGAAGTCAGAGTTGTTGTTACTATTTGTGCGGGATTATAAAATTCGACCTTTACACCGCTATCCAGCAAAGTCTCTTTTTTTTCATTAAAAACCCTCAAATGTCCTGCATGAAGAATAGCTGTTGTTTTCCCTGAATCTGAAAATATTATTTTTGTATCCCAGCTTTCCTGGGCCGGAATTTCGCCTACATCCAGGTCAGGATTTATTTTTGGTTTAACTTTTTCCTCACCGCAGCCGGCATAAATAAAAACTGCAGCTATTACAAATAATAAAATCCTCATCTTTGCTGAAGTCCCAGGTTAATAAGATCATGCAAGTGGACAATTCCAATCGGCTTGTTTTCATCGCTAACAATAATAAGGGTTGTAATTTTGAAAGTTTCCATTTGCTGCAACGCAAAAGAGGCAAGATAAAACTCTTTTGTAACCTTAGGATTTTTTGTCATTATATCCCTGGCAATCAGATTCTTTATCTCAAGTGTTTTTTCAAGCAGTCTTCTTAAATCCCCGTCAGTAATTATCCCGGTTAGAAATCCTTCATTATTCACCACGCATGTAGTTCCCAGCCGCTTTGAGGTAATTTCAAGTATTACGTCTTTAATTGAAGTATTTTCACTTACGGATGGTATTTTATTTCCTTTTATCATTATTTCTTTAAGCTGCAAAGAAAGTCTTTTACCAAGACTTCCTCCCGGATGAAGAAAAGCAAAATCTTCAGCAGTAAACTCTCTTTTCTCCAGCAGAGCTACAGAAAGGGCATCTCCAAGTGCAAGTGCTGCTGTGGTTGAAGCTGTAGGAGCCAAATCGTGAGGGCAGGCTTCCTCTTTAATACCAATAGAAAGAAAGATGTCGCATTCATCTGCGAGCTTTGATTCACGGGAGCCACAAAATGCAATCAAAGTTACCTTCAGCCGTTTAAGCATTGGAATGAGGTTTGAAATCTCCTCGGTATTTCCGCTTTTGCTTATAATGATTACCACATCTTCTTTTCTTACCATTCCCAAATCGCCATGCAAAGCATCAGTAGGATGAAGATAAATTGATGCGGTGCCAGTAGAATTTAAAGTAGCAACTATTTTGCGAGCGATAAGTCCGGATTTGCCCATTCCTGTAAGTACAACGCGTCCCTTGCAATTATATATTGTCTCAACGGCTCTAACAAACTCATTATCAATGCTATTTTCCAATCCCGCAACAGCTTCTGCTTCAATTTTAATTACTTCTTTCCCCTTTTTGATTATATCATTTGAATTCAACTTTTACCTTTCCTGAATAAATCTTTAATACTTTTCTTTTGTTCTGACCGGGGTTGCAAGAGATATTTTGAAAAGTCTACAGAGAATCTTCTCATATATTTATTATATAATACAAATGCATTTAGTAAATCTATATCGGAATAATTATTTAATTTTATGAATAACAGTCCCGGATTCAAAGCTTCCTTCGGATCCTTAATTCTTTTGTAACCCATTAGTTCATTATAAAAATTTGTCAGCGGGATTAAATAATTTACACCGCTTTTGTTTTCATGAAGCCATATTTTTTTATGGGTGGGTGCAAATACGAGAACATAATTACCATCGTTGATAAAAACTTCTCTTACCTGACCGAAATCATCCGGGGATTTATCTCCGGGATTCCAATCCGAGTAACTCCAACGGGTCAGTTCTTTAATCTCAACGGGAATTAATTCTGAATTCTTAAGTGTGAGGTCAAATTCAATCTCATCATCAGTTTCTTCGTTAATAAGAATATCAATTTCGTCATCCGGGATTTTTATAGTACCCGCGGCAAAAACAGGTGCTGAGGGAAAAGACAAATCAGGAATATTATCTCTCTTTCCCAGGATAAAATTATTATTCTTGAATCTACCGTAACCTGTCACAAGTAATTCATTTATTTTTTCACGGTAACGTCTGTAACCAGGTTTATTTTCAGGTAAAACCGAAAAGAGAAGATATTTTTCCTGTTGAGTTAATTCTCTTGGGAACTGTTCTACTCCGGGATTCAATTTATTCCCTTGGATATTAAATCAATTTTTTTGATTTCTTCCAAAAGAGGCCTTAATTCACTTAATGGGAGCTGACTTAATGCATCGCTTAAAGCTTTGGCCGGTTCAGGATGGACTTCAAGAAATAGGGCATCAATGCCAACCGCCGCCGCTGCTTTAGCGAGATATTTTATATACTTCGGCTGTCCCCCGCTTATATCCCCATTTGAAGGCAACTGTACCGAATGAGTTGCATCCATAACTACAGGATAACCAAATTCCCGCATTATAACAAATGAGCGGAAGTCGACAACAAGGTTATGATAGCCGAAAGTAGTTCCTCTTTCAGTGAGCATAATTTTATTATTTCCGGTAGACAATACTTTCTCAGCGGCGTGCTTCATATCTTCGGGAGCAAGGAACTGTCCTTTTTTTATATTTACAACCTTTCCTGTTTCTCCGGCTGCTATCAGTAATTCCGTCTGGCGGCATAAAAAGGCGGGAATCTGAAGAACGTCAGCATAATCAGCAGCTGTTTCAGCTTCTGATGGAAGATGAATATCTGTAAGTACAGGAATATCCAGCTCTTTCCGTACATTTCCGAGAATTTCAAGAGCCTCTTTGTCTCCAATTCCCTTAAAAGACGAAGCGCTGGTTCTATTTGCTTTTTTGTAACTCGCTTTGAATATGAATGGGATATTTAATGAGACTGCAATTGATTTAATTTCAAAAGCGGCCTGCCTGATCAATTGTTCACTCTCAACAACACAAGGGCCGGCAATAAGTACGAACGGATTATTACCCCCTGCTTTTATTTTGCCGACTTCAACCATTAAGACATAAACTCTTGTTTAATATGAATCAAATATAAAAAAAAGAGTCTATTTAATGAATTCAAATGTAATGGATTCACTTTAAAAACTCTCTTGGGTCAGTAATAGTTTTTTGATTTCAAATAATAAAAAAGGGACAGGCGCTTTACCTGTCCCTCATCATGTCCTTTATAATAGTTCACAAATCCTGCGAAATTACAATTATGTTAGTTTATAAATCAGATATCCTATTAAGAGAGGAATAAGCAACATAATTATTCCTTCGATTATAGACCGCAAATCAGATTTTGACTCCGTCTGTTTTGGTGTTTTCATCAGAGTTGTCCTTTTGTTTTTGATTATTTCCTTTTTCCAAACCAAACACCCTGACAAAGCAAAATATTGTGAGATATATTATGATGCTCCAGGCACCGATTAAAAATATCCATCCACTCAATTCCATAATCAGATTCCTTATTACAGTTCATTAAAGGGTTAAATTGTATATCTCTCAATTTTCTGCTGAGAGTAAATTTTATCAAATTATACTGCAAAATGTTCAGGGTATGAAAATTTAAGAGACAAATGGAGGCGGTCTGGGATGGTCAATTAAAGAATATACATTTACTATAACTGGAATTTCATATGGCTGAATAAAATGAAAACTGCCGGTAAGCTTTAAAATCTGGATCGGAAATGAAACCAGAAATTTTCCTGAAAAATAATTCTTAGCGCTGGTTTCTTCCGAATATTTAGTTCTTTTGTTTTCCTCAGTAAAGGTAAAAAGTGAGATATTACTCTGATTTGAAATGAGGTATAACTCATTGTCTGATGTTGAGGTATTCTTATAATCCGGGAGTTTATAAAATGAATACAATGACCAGACTATAAAATAGCCGTAAAAGAATAACCTGAAGGTAAGTCTTAATATTTTTAGTTTATTTATCAAAACAAGTAATTTAGTATCAGGGATAACATATCTAAGATTTAATTTATAAGCAATATCGAAGTGAACAATTTATTGCCGTGAAGCCACCATTACTGAGATAAACAAAAAAAATCCGTCAAGGACGAGCTCTCGCCAAAGGCGGATAAAAAGATAAAAGTTAAGAACGGGTGGTTTATTTTTTTGCGAGGGAAACGGAGGAAATAAAAAGTAAAAAGTAAGAACTTTGTAATCAAATTCAGCGCAAAATAGATAAGATTTTTAAAAAAACAATGCTGTCACGGTTCGGATTTGAAAACTGATGCAGACTGTGACAGCCCAGAAATGAAATTAAAGATGACATCTTTTCACAATTAGAACTCGAACTGAAAAGATGGAATCTTTTTCAATATGACTGCCATTTTGTCACACTATTTCGGACTATTGGAGATGATACCTCCAACATAGGTACAACAAGCATGCAACAAGCCTAAGACGCCTCATTTTGAAACATCCCAAAACGGAGGTTTTTTTCTTCGGAAAAACAAAAATTCTGCCAAAATGGCAGACGTTCTTTTAGGAAAATAAAAGGGAAAAGTTCATCAAAGAGGTGATCTCGCCAAAGGCAAAAAGAGACAGGATGAATTATCCTGTCCCTATGAAAATAATATTTTATTACAGCATTAATCTGATACTACCAAAAAATTCTCTTCCTGCACCAGGTTGATAGGAATTGCCTCCGGGATCAGGTTCTGTAAACGCCACATACTTTTGACCGCCGAGATTTCTTCCCTGTATTGTAATCATTGCATTCAGTCCATTAATATTCAGATTATAACCAATCCTGGCTCCTATTAACGTATAACCCGCAGCTGCTTCGCTTTCAATATTAGCACCATCAATATATGTTTTGCTCAAAGTTTCAGCGTTTACACCGACAATAAAATCGTAGGGCAAATGATATTCTGCGTCTATATAAAACTGGTGTTGTGGAGAATTAGGAAGGTAATTTCCATTCTTGATATATTTAATTACAGTCGGATCATCCATTATTATTTTTATTGGATCATTATTAGTATAAATAAAATGAGAATAAGTATAGGCCAGTTGTATTGTTAAATCATTTACAGGATTATACCGGGAATACAATTCCAGTCCCATTCTTTCACTTGATCCCACGTTCCTGTAGAAAGTTTCCTGTGTACGAAGCGAATCTGTTATCCTATAACGGTCAAAATCATTCTTTGTGAGAAGATAAAACCCGGTAAAATCATAATAAAATGAATTGGCAGCATAACCCCTGCATCCGATTTCATAATCATTTGAGGTTGCTGAAACCAGGTGAGTATTAAATCCTCCGAAATGATCGGGATTCTGGGCAAGTTCTTCTGTTGCAGGAGGAAGAAATCCCTGACCCCAATTTGCATAAATGTTAGCTTCATCCATAAGAGAGTAGCTGATTCCAACTCTGCCGGTAGTTTTGGAAAAGTCTGCCGTTCCGGAAAGGTCATATGCTTGTTTAAGCAGATCTTTAAGCTCATTATGAATTTTATCATAACGGATGCTGAGGAAAATATTGGTTTTCCCGCCAAGTGAAATATTATCCAGAAGAAACAATCCCGTTCCGTTCTGATTTATTTCTTCTTTAGACAATATATCCGTACCAGGAACAGAGTGATCATTAACCACGCGGTGCTCATCAATTGTCTGCCACTGAAGGTCCGTGCCGGCGCTAATTTTATTTCTAAAGAAGTCATCCTGTTTCCCATAGTTGAAAGAATATTGAACCGAAGCCCCAGGAGTCATGTATGTTCTGTAATTGAATGTATGATTATTAGCTTCGGTAAAATGGGAACTTTTGTTATAAGTATTAAATTGAATTTCATGTTCATCGAAAATCAACAGACCGGTCAATCCCGCAGTATTTCTTTCCGTTTGAAGGTATTCATTAAATGGAATAGCATCCGGGTTAGGCTGTTTTGGATCTTCATTATACCGCTGAAGGTTTATTCCTTCGGGATTCTCATGATAAAAATTAACATATTCAAATATCGGTGTTAATTTTATTTTACTGGTTGGAACATAAGACGCCTTTGCATATAAATTATTTCCCCAGAAATGGGTATGTTGTCTATAACCGTCACCCATTGTTCTGCCGAACGACACCCTATAATTTATATCACGTGCCTTTCCGCCGAACTGTCCATATCCCTTCCAGAAATTATTTGAACCGAAAAATCCTCCTGCTTCTCCAAACAAAGGAATATCAGGAGAGTTTTTACTTATTACATTTACTATTCCGCCTGAAGCGCTGCCTCCGTAAAGAGAAGCAGCAGGTCCTCTCAATACTTCGATACGTTCAACGTCGGTTAAATCAACATCAAAGAAATCCGGTGCGAAACCTGTAGGATCATTTATAGGAATTTCATCCATCAGAATTTTTATTCCTCTGATTCCTCTTTCAGTGAGAATCCCGATGCCGCGTATTGACATATGCAGCCGATTTCCGTTTGCCTGGTTATCTATTTTAATTCCCGGTACGGCTTTTAAAGCTTCATCAATAGATACAAATCTGGGAATTGTATTTAAAGTGTATCTGTCGACTATTGCCGTAGAAAATGGTATTTGTTTTAACGAAAGGTTAACCCTTGGGGCTGTTACCACTACGTCCTGCGGAAGTCTGTAATTTATTGTATCCGGTGTTAGTGGAATATTTTGTGCTCTCGTAGTTAATACGGATATTATTATTACTGAAATAATTAGTATAAATCTTTTCATTTTTTCCCCGAATGAAATAATTAAAGAAATTGATATTTATGATAATAAACCTGGAAGTATCAGGTAATCTTCGGGGGCGGGGAAGGTATTTCACTTTCATTAAGAAGAATATTTTCACTTCCGTTTGAAAAGTATTTATATGAACCCGGGATTTCGGCCATTTCAAACACATTTTTTATGAGCCCCTGGGATACCAGGTTAGATAAGCTGGTTTTAACTTTTCGATTATTTATATCTCCCCTGGCAAGATCATTTAATTCATTATGAAACGATTTTGAAATTTTTTCTTCGGTCTTATCATTTAAACAATATAAAATCAATGAATCATCTTTCACTGAAATTTTTATTATATCATAGAGGCAGTGTTTATATTCAAATTCACTGGAGCCTTTCCAGATAAATCCGCCAGTGTTGACTTTGAAGCATTCCCTGGATACCCTGAACTGAATTGTCTCTGCAATATTATAATCTCCTTTTAAAATGCTCATGAACATTTCCCTTTTTGCTGTTTCCAGTAATTGGAAATAAATAATGATGAATCCCCCCGAATTTACGAAAAGCAAGACTGCCAGCAATATGGAAATGCACTTTTTCATATAAAGTATATTTGTGCTTGACAAATATATATAATCTAAACAATTAATACCTTCCAAAAATAAAAAACGAGTTTTTTTTCGTAATATTTTTTATGTTATGCAGGGAATAAATTTTATAAAAATCCGGAAAAGGACAATGTTCAAAAATTATACACTTAACAGACTACTCGTCCTGGCTGCGACATGTGGTTTTGGTTTTCTCTTAGCCGACACAATTATAGAGCATATTAATATATTCAAACAGGAAATACTGGCATATATTCCTGTTTTATTCAGCGTTATTGGTTTAATTATTGGCTTGGTAACTGTTTATAAATGGGAACCGCAACTCATAAAACTAATGAATTATCTTTTCTTAATTTCATTTCTTGTGGCGGCAGCAGGTTTTTATTTACATGTTGAAGAAGAGTCTGCAGAAGAACTTCAAACAGTTGAGGAAAGATTACACGAAGCAAACGAGAAAGAAAAACCGCTTCTTGCCCCTTTATCATTTGGGGGCATAGCTGTTGTGGGATTACTTGGTACCGCACGCAAGTGGAAAGCTGAGGTTCAATAGGCAACAGGGAACTTTTTCACCAAAAAACAGACGGGATTTTACCGTCTATTATATGGATGCAATTTTACTGTCTTTTTTCAGACGTAATTTTAATGTAAAAAATGAACGGTGTCATTCTTTTAATACTACAGTAAAATTATACCGCAGCAAAGAAAAAATAAAGGAAATTTATCATTAGTATCATCTCTAGTATTTCTGTCACGGTTCGGATATGGAACGAATAACAGACGATGGCAATAAGGTACAAAAAAATCAGTACAATCCTTTATTCAATCCTCCGTCAACGTTAAGAGTGACGCCGGTGATATAGGCGGCGCGTTTTGAGGCAAGGAAGAGAACTGCAGCCGCAACTTCTTCAGGACCAGCCAGTCGGTTAATCGGAGTTTCTTTTGCCATTGAAGTGAGTATCTCTTCGTGTGAAGCATTTTGTTCTTTAGCTCTCACAACTGCAAGATCATAAAGCCTATTAGTGAGTATATAACCGGGAGCGACATTATTCACAGTGATATTATATCTGGCATATTCAATACTCAATGTTTTTGCCAGACCGGTGACACCTGTCCTAAAAGAATTTGAAAGTATAAGATTATTAACAGGCTGCTTAACAGAAATTGAAGTGATATTTATTATTCTTCCCCAGTTATTTGCGATCATATCAGGCAGAACAAGTCTTGTAACTCTGACAGCACTAAGCAGAACCTGTTCATAAGCCACTTGCCAGTCTTCATCAGAAAATGTTGAAAAATAACCCGACTGTGGTCCGCCACAGTTATTAACAAGAATATCTATTGTACCAAGCTGCTTATGCACTGCATCTATAGTGGCTTCAATTTCTTTAGGCTTATTTAGATCACAAATGCACCATGAAACTTCAATACCAAATCTTCTCTTTAATTCCTTTGAAACATTCAGGAGTTCTTCTTTTTTCCGTGAACATACTGCTACTTTGCAGCCTTCGGCTGCAAATTCCTCAGCAACTGCTTTTCCTATCCCCTTACTGGATGCAATAATGAGTGCCGTTTTTCCTTTTATTCCTAAATCCATTTAGTTGCCCATAAATTATTATAATATCGAACGATATGAATAATATATTTTAACGAATATTTCAATATAACTCCCCAGAAAATATTTGGAAGTAAAGATTATTTCACATGCTGCAGATTCATTTCATTTACTATCTTTGCAGTGTCCATAGCTATTACAAGTTCTTCATTAGTCGGAATTTTCATGATTTTTGCTCTCGATTCATCCATGGATATTATTTCTTCATGGTTATTATTCTTTTTTTCATCAATCGATAGCCCAAGAAATTCGAGTCCTTCACAGATGGATGCCCGAACCTGTGATGAATTTTCACCTATTCCTCCTGTAAATACAAATGCATCCAATCCTCCCATGGCGGCAGCATAAGCCCCGGTATATTTTTTAATCCTATAACAGAATATATCGAATGCATAACCCGCACGTTTATTTCCTTCGCTCATTGCTTTCTGAATCTCACGCATATCACTGCTTTCACCACTGATGCCGATTAATCCGCTATGCTTATTAAGAAGAGTTCCAGCTTCACTCAAAGATAATCCTTCTTTGCCCATAATATAAAGTATGAGAGATGGATCCAGGTCGCCCGAACGGGTTCCCATCAGAAGTCCTTCAAGTGGAGTAAACCCCATTGAAGTATCCACAGATATACCTCCGTTTATGGCAGACATACTGCACCCATTTCCAAGGTGTGCCGTAATTATTTTCAGATCTTTAAGATCTCTTTTCAACAATTTCGCGGCCTGTCTGGATACAAAGTAATGTGAAGTACCATGAAATCCGTACCTTCTTATTTTATGCTTTTTATATAGTTCATAAGGAATCCCATATAGATATGCCCTTGGTGGCATTTTTGTATGGAATGCTGTATCGAAAACACCGCATTGGGGAGTATCCGGCAAAACTCTTTTTACAGCTTGTATACCTTTAATGTTCGGGGGATTATGGAGAGGAGCAAGTTCAATATTATCCTGCAATACCTGGATAACCTCATCTGTTATAAAAACAGAATCAGTAAATGTCTCACCTCCATGAACAACTCTATGACCAACAGCTTCAATATCTCTTTTATCATCTATAACACCGTGATTTTTGCTAAGCATTACCCCAAGCACGTATTCAATACCAATTGCGTGGTCAAGAATCTCACCAACTATTTTGATTTCATCACCGTCATATCTCTTGTGGGACAGGACAGCGCTGCTCATTCCTATTCTTTCGACTATACCTTTGGCAAGCGCAACCTGTTTTTCAGTATCAATAAACTGATATTTTATTGATGAACTACCGCAGTTCAGAACTAATACTTTCATTATATTTTCCGTTTAAGAGTTCATAAAATTTATTCTGATATTATTCTGCCATTATTATCATACTTATAGAATCCTTCCCCGGTTTTTTTTCCGAGTTTTCTTTCGCGGACAAGTTTCCTTAAAATAGGGCATGCACGATATCTCGGTTCTCCCAGAGTCTTCCACAGAGTTTCCATCCAGGCAAGGACTTCATCAAGACCCATCATATCAGCCATTTCGAGCGGACCGTAAGCAAAATTATATCCAAGCTTCATTGCAGTGTCTATATCTTTGGCTGTAGCAACACCTTCAAGCAAAATGTACATTGCTTCATTCAGCAGAGGTACTATAGCACGGGTTGTAACATAGCCGGGATACTCATACACCTCAACCGGTGTTTTACCAATTCTTGCTGCGAAAGCTTTGATTACCACAACTGTTTCATTTGAAGTATGGAGGCATTTAACGATTTCCACCAGCGGAACCTTTGGCACTGGATGCAGAAAATGCATTCCAATAACTTTATCTGCCCGGGATGTACTTTCAGCCAGCTTGGTCAAACTTAAAGTAGAAGTATTTGAGACAAAGATTGTATCCTTTTGAATAAGATTGTCAAGCGCTCTGAATATTCCTTTTTTTAATTCAAGATCTTCATCTACTGCTTCTACAATTAGATCGGTTGCTTCAATATTATCGAAATCAAGACGCCAGGTTATCCTGGAAAGGATAGATTTTTTCTCTGATTGTGTAAGAGACCATCTCTTAATTTCCCGGTCTAGTGATTCCGAAAGTGTTGCCTGAGCTTTACTTAACTGCTCCTGACTTTTTTCAATTAACATGACATTGATTCCGGAGGCAGCAATAGTCTGTGCTATTCCCTGTCCCATAACACCGGCACCAATGATTGTAACGACATTTATTCTATCTGTTTTATCGAATTGATTTGACCTGCCGAGCAGGTCTTCCAGTTTCAGATTTTCTTCAGCCATAACTACCTTAATATTTATTTACCTGGTTATTATACTTTGTTAATGATTTTAAATCATTAAGATCTTTTTCTGTA
>DATICR010000132.1:0-3808 GCA_035456745.1 Ignavibacteriaceae bacterium | reverse complement strand
GTAATATTTCTTTCAATTTTCGGGACAAAAAAAGCAATAATTATAACTAATGCACCTAAGTATATGAATCTCATAAAATAAATAAGGCTGAACTACCGAAATAGCCAGCCTTAATAAATCACAAAGTTAATTGATTATCCTTGTTTTTCTGATTTTCTACGGGCTTTAACATCCTGGACATCCTTCCGGACATCCTGGGCAAGTTTCCTCAATTCACTCAAACCCTTACGAAGACGAGTGCCTGCTGCTGCTTGTCCTTTCTCGTAGAATTTTTCAAAATCAGTATGTAAATTTTGCACTGCCTGAATTAAGTCCTCGTATTTATTCATTGAAACCTCCAGAAATTAATTTGAAATATGTTATTTAGAATGCTCTAGTACTATCTCGGCAATATCTTTCACCGCAACTTCTTCTGTTTTCTCAAAATGTTTTACGCCATCCGTAAGCATCGTCATGCAGAACGGACATGCCGAAGCAATAGTATCTGAATTAGTATTTAATGCTTCTTTTGTTCTCTCAATATTTATTCTGCCTCCCTCTTCATCTTCGAGAAACATCCTGCCTCCACCTGCACCACAACAGAACCCACGCGATTTGATTCTATTCATTTCCACGAAATACAGACCATCTATGCCCTTCAAAGCATTCCGTGGAGCTTCATAAACACTATTGTATCTACCAAGATAACAGGAATCATGATAAGTTACTCTATTTTTTTCAGAATTATTCTGTAATTTAATTTTACCTTCTGAAATAAGCTGCTCAATGAACTGTGAATGATGTGTTACCTCATAATTTCCACCGAATTGTTTATATTCCCTGCCAAGGGAATGAAAACAATGCGGACAAGCAGTCACTATTTTTTTGACGTGGTAATTGTTTAATGTTTCTATGTTTTCCTTTATCATCATCTGGGCAAGATATTCATTACCCAATCTTCGTGCAGTATCACCATTGCATTTTTCTTCAGTACCAAGTATCCGAAAATCTACTCCCGCCTTTTGCATAATCCGTGCAAATGCCCTTGATACTTTTTTGTACCTGTCATCATATGAACCTGCACAACCCACCCAGAATAGAAGATCACAATTAGAATCTTCAGCCATGGTTTTAATGTTTAAACCTTCCGCCCAATTGGCACGGTCTGAATTACTGAATACCCACGGAGTAAAATTTGTCTCAATACTTTTAAATACTGGGTTCAAATTCGAAGGAAACTGCGATTCCGTAAGAACAAGATCCCTTCTCATATCAATAATCGAGTCAAGGTGTTCAATCATTACAGGACATTCCTGAATACATGCCATACAAGTAGTACATTCCCACAGTTCGATATCGGAAATATAATTATGAACTAATGTTTTTTCAAAGATTTCACCTTCAGTAATTCCTTGTCTGATTAAAGGAGATTTATCCCTGGTTCTTCGCCTTATATCAACCATAATTTTCCTCGGCGAAAGAGATTTGCCCACGGTTGCCGCCGGACAG
This sequence comes from Ignavibacteriaceae bacterium, assembly GCA_035456745.1. Classification (GTDB taxonomy): domain Bacteria; phylum Bacteroidota; class Ignavibacteria; order Ignavibacteriales; family Ignavibacteriaceae; genus DATFVA01. The sequence goes on along the minus strand of DATICR010000132.1, from coordinate 2,320 downwards.
GATGCGGTGCACCTGCCGCATTCGGTACAAGAGTATCCATCTAAAATCTGTTTCCAGGATAATTGCTCAAAATCAGCCGCACCAAATGTTTCAGCATTTTCATCTTCAAGGTTTAATGCTTTTATGGTGTTCCGAACCGGCTCAAGATTGGCAAAGTAAGTATTAGGTATGGATGTTAAGACATGAAGATGTTTTGAGTATGGCAGAAAATTCAGGAAACCAAGTATTACCATTATGTGTATCCACCAGAATACCTGGAAATAAATATGTGCATTCTGAGTACCTCCGGCATAAAACCATTTGCTTAACACCACTGATAATGGCCTCATTTCAAATGTATTTAGCCTGAAGTTGTTCATCGCAACAAGCGCAGAATTTTCCCCAAGCATCGATATACACACAAGCATTATTAAAATTAGAATAAAAGCTGCATCCAGCTTTCCGGATTTTTCAACTTCAAGACGAGGAATATGTATTACAAATCTTCTGTATAATGCATAAAGACATGCAATTATGACAAGAACGGCAAAAATATCTTCTACTAAAGTTATTACAGAATAAAATGGTCCGGTAAAATGCCAGCTGAAAGGTGAATAAAATCCCTGAAGAAATGCTTCGACAACAGCAAATAGAAATAATACAAATCCCCAGAAAATAGTTAAATGAAGCAAGCCGGCTTTTGGATCTCTTAATAATTTTGTTTGAGCAAATGCAATGGTCCAGACTCTTTTTAATCTATCACCTGGATGATCAAATCTATCGTCCTTTTTCTGACCAAAAAACATGTAAGTAATTAATTTTCTGCAGCTCCAGATAAAAAGAGCTAAAGCTGACAGAAAAATCAGGATGAAGATATAATTTTTTAAACCCATAGTTTACGATAAAAAATAAAACATTGAGACTAGATCATTTTTTACGGGTTTTATTCAAACCCATATAAATTGAAGCGCCGGCAAATATCTTTATAACCGTCCATAATGAAAAGATAATAGCACCGCTTTTTAAGGCATCAATCCAGTTGTGCAGAAACATAACGTTTAAATAAACTATTCCGCTCAGGATTATTACAAATTCAGTTATTACCATTGCTGAAACAATTGATATATAACTTTTATTTTTTTCCATTATATAACCGGCAATAAATGCGGCAGCCGGGAAAGCTAGAAGGTATCCTCCTGTTGGTCCAAACAAACTTGCGAAACCGGCATATCCGTCAGGTACTGGAGCGAACACTGGCAACCCGATGACACCTAAGAACAAATAAAGAAACTGACTATATGCTCCATTCCTCGCTCCTAAAAATGCCCCGGTTAGACCAACCATTAATGTCTGCAGCGTAAAAGGCACAGGTTTTACGGGAATGCTTATCTGTGCGGCAATTGCAGTAAGAATAGAAAAAGAAATAATCCAGAATAATTCTGAAGATATAACTTTTGCAATAATATTTGAATTAATAGTAGAGTTACTTTTAGAATTCATAAACTTCCTCAGTGAAGATTTTGATTAAAAAATTGATATGTTTTTTCAAGAACAACTTCAAATCTATCATTAGTTCCTTCGAATGGATGTTTTATATCAAAAGTATGTCCGGCAGAAGGCACCAAAAATAATTCGGTATTCTGTTTACCTGCAACGGAATATAAATCTTCAGCTTCTTTAACTGGAACAGCCAGATCTTGTTCTCCGTGTACCATTAAAAAAGGTTTATTCAATTCCTTCACAGCTTTTTTTATATTGAGTTTATCACTGTTTTGTTCAAGGTCGATCAGCAAAGAAATATTGAGCTTCATAATTTGTTTTGTTCTTGAATTCATTACTTCAAAAACTCCTTTTTTCCTCCATATTTCTTTTTGTCTTTTTGAATATCTGTTAAAATTTGACACAGTAGACCATACAGCGACCGAGCTCACTTCAGCTTTTTGTCTTGCCGTTAAAATTGATATTCCTCCTCCACGGCTATGTCCGAGTAAACCAAGTTCAATGTTTGAAGTTCCACCAAAGAAACCATTAAAATATGCATCGATTAACTGGGATAATTCACTTAATTCTAATGAAAAAGTGTTTTCTGCAAAACGATCTAATTCATCAAATTCGGTGAGACTATTACCAACACCATTATGCGAAAAATTAAAGCTAAGAACAAAAAAACCCTTGGACGAGAAATAATTTCCAATGTATGGTCCAAATCCCCAGTCTTTGAATCCCTTAAAACCGTGAACAAAAATCAAACAAGGAGATAAGTTCAGATTTTCTACCCCATAAGCAGTTATTCTAAGTGTGTCCTGCTTTTTAGTAGTAAGTATAAAATCTTTGCTCATTA
>DATICR010000131.1:0-16638 GCA_035456745.1 Ignavibacteriaceae bacterium | reverse complement strand
GATTTCGATAAGGCAATTGATAAATATGTGAAGGATGTTCCTGCTTACTTAAACCAGGCAATTGCAGAAGGAAAATCAATTTTACTCGAAGGAGCTCAGGGAGCTCTTCTGGATGTTGATCACGGAACTTATCCATATGTTACATCTTCAAGTCCGACTTCAGGAGGAGCATGTACAGGTACGGGTATCCCTCCGACTAAAATCAGCCTGGTTTTCGGAATTGTTAAGGCTTATACAACCCGTGTAGGTTTTGGTCCGTTCCCGACCGAGCTTACTGATGAGACAGGAGAAAAATTAAGAACAATCGGATCTGAATATGGAGCTACTACTGGAAGACCAAGAAGATGCGGCTGGTTCGATGCTTTTCTTGTCAGGTATTCCGCACTGATAAACGGAATTGAGGAAGCTGCTATCACAAAGCTTGATGTGCTGAGCTCATTCAAAGAAATTAAAATATGTACGGGATATAAATTAAACGGGAAAATATTAAAATCTTACCCAACGGATGTACAGCGACTCTCAGAAGTTGAACCACATTATGAAAGCTTCAAAGGCTGGAATACAGATATTTCTAAAGCCAGATCTTATTCCGATCTCCCTGCTGAAGCTAAAGAATATCTTGAATTCATTGCTAACCATACAGGAATTAAGATCACTATTGTATCCGTAGGACCGGAAAGAGAACAGACATTTTTTATCGCATGAGTAACCTGCCTTAACGGTAGCCGATACTCTGTCTCGATGTTTCACTTTAGACATACTGGTTTTCTTACTGAAATAATGACTGGTTTTTAGTAGATAAATAAACGATACTTATCATTATATTTTAATAATCCTGGTAAGCCATCCATGAAAATGTCGGGAGGACCGGCTTCACTTAATATCAAAATCGGTCTCATAATTATAGCCCTGCTGATTGCTGTTGGAACTCTGTACTATACACAAAACCTGGTCAAAGTTTTACAGGATAGAGAGAGGTCTATTGTTGAACTATACGCAAAGGGAATTGAATATGTCGCCAATACCTCAGAACCTGATGCTGATATAACCTTCCTCTTTGATAACATTCTTAAACCGATCGACTTTCCTTTAATTTCAACCGGACCTGATGGTCAGGTTAAAATTGAGAATATTCACGATGTTAAAGACGTAAGGAATATTTCATATGATACAACTCTTACAAAGGATCAATTAGAAAAATTTTTCAATCAGAAGGTCAGGGAGATGGATAATTCTCATAAGCCCATAATGGTAACTTATGAGGATACGCTGGTTCTTCAAAAAATACATTATGGTGATTCCCAACTGATTGACCGGCTCAGGTTATACCCCTATTTCCAGATTATCATAGCAATCCTGTTTATTGTCATCGGTTATGTGGGCTTCAGCAGTATTAAGAGAAGTGAACAGAGCAATATCTGGGTCGGAATGGCAAAGGAAACTGCTCATCAGTTCGGCACTCCTATTTCAAGTCTTATGGGTTGGCTGGAAATGCTAAAAATCAGCTATAAGGAACCTGATAAAGTAATAGATATAGCTGATGAAATTGGCAGTGATGTTGAGAAGCTTAATAAAATTACATACAGGTTTTCTAAGATTGGTTCGACACCTGAGATCAAACCAAAGAATGTTTATACTGAAGTTAAAAAGATTACCGACTATTTTCAGAGAAGACTACCAAACGGAAAAAGCGTCGATCTTAAAATAGAAGGTGACAAAGATCTATGCGCAGAAATGAACCCGGAGCTGTTCGGCTGGGTAATTGAAAATCTTATTAAGAATTCACTGGATGCAATAGATCATAAGAATGGCGAGATTAGCATTACGATTTCAGGCGGGAAAAAACTTATGGAGGTTTCAGTTCATGATAATGGTAAGGGAATTGAATATAAAAGAAGGAAAGATGTTTTCAGACCTGGTTACAGCACAAAAAGAAGGGGTTGGGGATTAGGATTAAGTCTGTCCAAGAGAATAATCGAAGGTTACCATGGCGGGAAAATATTTGTGAAGAATTCTTCTCCCGAAGGTACAACAATCTCCATACTTTTAAATAAATGTTAGCCCAATTGCGATCCTGTCAATTCTTATTCACCAATCCCTCAGCTCATCTCCAGCATTTTCTCAATAGGTTTCAAAGCAGCCTGCATAAGCCATGCCTCTAATCGGATTTCGGGAGTTTTATTTTTCATACACAGATATAACTTTTCCATTGTATTTAATTTCATAAAGGGACATTCATTACAACTGCAGTTTGCTTCGGGAGGTGCAGGTATTAAAACTTTGTCCGGAACCAGTTTCTTCATTTGATGAAGTATGCCTGATTCGGTAGCAACAATGAATTCATTTCCCGGATCCTCCTGCACAAATTTCAGGAGCTTACTCGTTGATCCGATGAAATCGGCCCTGTTCAAAACGATCTCTTCACATTCAGGATGTGCGATAATTTTAGCATTCGGATGCTCAAGCTTTAAATCGATTAGTTTTCTCTCGCTGAAAGTTTCATGTACTATGCAGGAACCGTCCCATAAAAGCATGTCCCTTCCCGTTTTCTTTATCAGGTACCTGCCAAGATTCCTATCCGGGGCAAATAGAATTGCTTTATCCTTAGGAATCTGATTTATAATTTTTTCTGCATTGCTGGAGGTACATATTATATCACTCAGTGCCTTTACTTCTGCCGTACAATTAATATAAGTTATAGAAACATGTTCAGGGTGTTGCTGCCTGAATGATTTGAATAATTGTGCCGGGCAGCTTTCTGCTAATGAACAGCCCGCTTCAAGATCAGGTAAAAGAACAAGCTTGTTGGGATTCAGAATCTTTGCGGTTTCCGCCATAAAATGGACTCCCGCAAAAACTATGACATCTGCTTTTGTAACTTTTGCTTTTCTGGCAAGTTCCAGACTATCTCCTACAAAATCGGCTATATCCTGAATTTCTGATTCCTGGTAATAATGCGCCAAGATAACTGCATTTAGTTCTTTTTTGAGTTTTAAAATTTCTTCTTCCAGGTTTATATCGATTACACTTTCCTGTTCAATCATCATTAAATCCTTTCCGAGTATCAAAATAATATTCTATAATTCTCTTTATCTTATAATGAGATAGGGATACTTAAAATTATGTAAAAAATGAACTTTTTCAAATGGCATACTACTTGACCTCATATATCCGAAGTAGTTCATAGTTTAAGCATAACACCCTTCCAATTTGACTGCCGGATTTTTGCGAATAAATTCCGGCAGTTTCCTTTTTAAAGTAATTTTTTCTCTGCAATTCAAAAATTCCTGTAAAAAAAACTTATCAAATGTAAATCTTTCCCTGACAAATTTGACGTACTGCATTTCTGATATTTTTGCTGATATTTACAAATGGCATATTACTTGAGACTTATTATTCTGAAAATAGAAAATAGTTTTTTGCATAGTACCCCCTCCATAAATGACACACGGACTGTCGGATTTTCACCCTCAAAAATCCGACAGTTTCTCCTTTAAACCATCCCTATCGAACAAAGAATTTCCTGGTTCTTTCAAAAGCGTATAAAATATCTCTTTTCCCTGCTTCTATATCCAAAAGGATTTTACCCAGATCTGATAACAGCACAAAATTAATCTTTCCATTCTTGTTCTTCTTATCTAATTCCATTTTTCCATAAACAACATCAAAGTCCAGATTTCCGGGATTATTTTTAAATTTAAACTTACCCGGAAGTTCTAAATATTTTATCAGTTTTTTTCTGGATAATACTCCGATCTTATTTGATAAATATAACTCTGCAACAATTCCATAAAGTATACATTCACCATGCCTTATTTTGAATCCTGAAGCAGTTTCAATTGCATGCCCAAAAGTATGACCAAAATTCAATATTTTTCTCAGGCCTTCTTCTCTTTCATCATTTGATACAACACCTGCTTTAATGGCAGCACACTTAAGAATTATTTCATCCAGTATCTTTTCATCTCTGTCCAGTATTCTTGAAAAGTTTTTATTGATTAAATCATAAAGTCCCGGGGATGATATATATGCATATTTAATTACTTCACCCAATCCCGAGATGAATTCCTTTTGCGGCAGGGTTTTCAAAAATTCAGTATCAATCATTACCATATCCGGCTGATAAAATGCCCCGATGATGTTTTTATAACCATTCATATTTATTGCTGTCTTACCGCCTATTGAACTATCAACTGCTGAAAGCAATGTGGTCGGAATATGCACAAGCTGGAGTCCTCTCATATAAGTAGCAGCGGAATACCCGGCCAGATCTCCTGTAACTCCCCCGCCTACTGCAATAACCAATGAATCTCTTCCGAAATTATTGTTCATAAGAGATTCGTAAATTTTTCTCAGCTGCTCATGGGATTTTGAATTTTCCCCTGGCTTTAATTCATAATAAACGATCTTTTTATGTCTGCCAATAGCTTTTTTAATACTCTTAAAATGATGCTTAGCTACATTCCGGTCTATTATTACAAAATAATTTTTAAAGCGGGTATACTTTTTCAGCTGCTGTTTTAATTGGTGTAGTACAAGCCTGCCTGCAAATACAGGGTAAGAGGACCCGTCAAGCTCAACATTTATTTTTTTCAAAGGATCATTCCTGATAGTTATTTGGATGAAATTATCTTTGCTATTTTATCCACTGTTTTCCCAACCGGGATATTATCGGTTAAAATTATGTAATCAGATAAAAGATAGAATTTTTCTCTGTCATTCAAAAGTTTTTTTATTAATTCTGCTAACCTTTCTTTGCCTGCAGGAAAATCGCCGTCGATAAACAGAGCAGGTCTGTCCCTCTTATATCTCAATCGTCTATAGATTGCTTCGGGGGATGCCTTCAGATAAAATATTTTTCCTGTTTTCTTAATCAGATTAAAGTTATCTTCATTGGCAAGAGTACCGCCACCTAATGAAATAATTATCTTTGGTTCTTTAATCAGGTTTTCAAGTACATCTCTTTCGGTTTTTCTGAAAGAGTCTTCTCCATCCTGTTCAAAAATTTCTCTGACTTTCTTACCTCTTTCTTTTTCTATTTCCTTGTCCAGGTCATAAAAATTCCAACCGATTGTATTTGCAAGAATTGGTCCGATGGTACTTTTACCGGCACCCATAAAACCGGCAAGATAAATTATGCTGTCTCTCATAGGGTACAAAATTAATAAAAAATCTATGAATGCGGGGAACTTCAGGAATAATTGTTTTGATTATCGAACAATGAGACTTTCTTACGAAAAGTTACTTACGAGTTTGCCGCACTAAAATTATCCCGCTAAAAGCATATATGCGTTTACCGCTCAGTTTTTCTCTTTCAACATTTGTTATATATATCCCTGTCTGATATATTCATTCTTAGTGTGGCAAGCCAGCAACCAATACAATTAAATTTCACCTTTTGAATGAAAGGAAGCCATCTATAGTCCCCTGCAGAGTTCTTTTGACCTGCAGATGAAGGAGATTATAGCAGGAATGAAATTCCAAGAATAAATGTTACTCCATCCACATTTATTTTTGAATCAAAAGTTTTTTGCTCTACAAAAATTGCTTTTCCGTTGTAATTTACTTCCTGGTTATCATAAGCACTTTCAAGTTTGAACTGCGGATCTCTGAATTTCATTTCTGTATGAACTGTTAAATCATCCCGTATTAAATAGTCCATGGAAATTGATACCTGTATTCCATATGCGATATCCCTCTTCACCGTAGATGTACTCACATTTCCAAATTCTCTGATATGTTTTCCATAATAGTATGCAGCACCACCTCCCATAAGAAACTTAAACCTTTCAGTTGAAAACGGAAGGATATAATATCCCGAAAACTCTATAGGGATCAGAAGAAAACCATCTGTTATTTCTATATTCTCCGTCAAATTACCTGAAATTATGGTGAGATTCTCTCCTGTTGCGGTGGCTTTCATATATTCAGTTCCGAGTCCTATAATGATTTCATCAGTAATTCTGTAACGAATATCTATGGCGGGATCAAATATATCGCTTATTTCAAAAGAATAGTTTCGTATGACAGGATCTGAAGAATTCGGATTTAGGAAGATCTGTGCTGAAGTTGTATATACGCCGTTTATACCGATGCTTAATCTTTTTTCATTAAATTGCGAATATGACAAAGATGCAGATAATACTAAAATGATAATAAATGCCGTTAAAAAATATTTGAAATTCATGGGCAATCTGTCTTTAATAAAAACCTTCCTCCAATTTCATTAAAATATTTTAAAAAATCAGTGCGATAGAGGGTACTTTTTTCAATTTTGCAAGTGACTCGCCTAACCAAAAGGTTAGTCAAACTCTACAATTAAATCTATACACTAAAAAGTATATCATCCATTTATGTATTAACCTGCCGGACTCATAAATCCGAAGATCTGGTACAAAAAACCCCTGTTTGACTACAAAATTCAAACAGGGGAATAAAAATTTAACTTACTTTTTACTACTGACCGAAGAATTGTTTCCTGTTATCAACAATATCAGCTTGTTTTTTTAACTGTGCAAGCCATTCAGTAAGCACTGTACTTTGTTTCTGACGGATTAAATTATCTCTTAAAGTATTTCTTTGAATCTCGTATGCAGTAGAATCAAAAGGAGTTCTTTGAGTAACTTTAATGAGATAATATCCTCTATTACCTTTAACCGGGTCAGAGATTTTATTAACAGGTACATTTAAAGCTGTTTCAATAAATGCCCAGTCTTTACCAATTCCCGGTACCGTTCCTGCAGGCGTAAAATCCTTTGCTTCATTAAAAGTGACTTTAGGATTTATAGTAGAAGCTTTACTTAAGTCACCATCAATTTTTTTCCTAATATCCTCAACAAGCTGTTTTGATTTTGCATACTGCTTTTCACGAACAACCTGGGGGCGGATGGTATTTTTGACCTCATCAAAAGATCTTACCCCTTCATTCGTTATATCTGATACCATAACAACCGTATAGCCCTGATTTAACCTAAAAGGATCACTTATAGTATTCAAACTATTATCAAATGCAAAATCAACAATGTTTTTGTTCGTTCCAAGAGCCGGAATAGAAGAAGCATCTTTCATGAAAGCACCACTTTCTTTCACTTCATAATTCATCAGTTTAGCTTCACTCTCAAAGCCATCCTTTTTTGCAATGAAGGAAAAATCCTGAGCAGAATTCATCAATAAATCTTTTGTGGTCGCTGAAACTTCAAGCGGGTTTATTATTTTTTCAACAATATATTTTTTTTCTGACTTACCGGTTACTTTAATAATATGATATCCGAACTGTGTTTTAACAGGTTCCTGGATTACACCAACAGGGGCATTGAATGCAGCTTTCTCAAATTCCGGTACCATCATACCCTTTCCAAACCAACCCAGATCTCCTTCTTTTTGTGCACTTCCGGGATCTTTTGAATAATCTTTAGCCATTTTGCCGAAATCAGCACCACTTTTAAGCTGATTATAAATCTTCATAGCTTCAGCTTTATTCTGCTCATCATTTCCATATTGATTTATAAGAATGTGAGATGCTCTTACCTCAGGGTTATCATCTTTTACTGAGCCAATTAAATGAAATAATGTATAACCTTCTGTTGTTACCAGCGGTCCTAATACAGAGCCTGTAGCAGCGTTTTCGATTTTCCCGGTAATTTCTCCAGGAAATTGAGATATTTTCATAGTGTCAACAGTCACGGGGGTTGAACTGTAATTTTCAACCACACTTTTAAAACTGGCCGTATCCTGTGAAAATTTATCTTTAATAATCTCAAGGTTCTTTTTTGAAAATGCTGAATCTTCTGAGGAAGCTTTGAACGGGAACATAACAAATTTAACTTTTCTTTGTGCAGAAACTTTATATTTATCAAGATTATTATTGTAATAATCTTTCAGTTCTGCATCACTTACGGTAAACAAAGAATCAGGGAATAAAAATAACGGAGCCAGGACATAATCTGCAGTTATTTTTGTATTCTTATCAATGTAATCTCTTTTCAATTCATCTTCACTTACTGTAACCGATGCAAAAATCAGACTCTGCAGTTTTTCATTCAGTCTATTCTGTCTCACACCATCCTCAGCCTGAATCAGTACATTTTTGTTCTGAGGATTATACAGAGCAGATTCATAAGCTTCCCTGTTGAACTTTCCTGTGGAATCAATGAAGTTCTGTTTTAAAAAATCCGGAGGATTATCCCCAAGTATAATATTTTTTACTTCCTGGTCGGAGACAGTGATTCCTAATTTATCAATCTGCTGCTTTACAAGAATTTGAGTAACCATTGCATCCCAAACCTGGTCACGAAGCTGTATGGTTTTTTCTTCGGTTAAGTCACCGCCATTTTGTTTGGTAAGCTGTTCTCTTTGTTTTTCGAATACATTGTTGAATTCCTGATACGTAATATCCTCACCGTTCACTTTACCTATATAATTGGTTTTTCCGCCAAGAGCCTGGAGAACGTTGGAATCAGATATAACCATAAAAAGAACAAACAAAGCACCCACTGAAATTATAAATGCAGGAGCCAGACTCCGCATCCTCGCCATCATCGGCATAATATATTTCTCTCCATCAAAAAAATTTATAAATAAGTCGTGTAAAATAGAGACATGGGTAAAAAAAAGCAATGAAAATCAAAGTAAATCTTCTGACTCCCCTATTATAGCTCATTTCAAAGGGCAATCCGAAAGATTTAATACACGCACCTGTAAATTTAAATGCCTTTTAATGAATATAAAAAGTCAAAAGAGACGTGGGTAACATACAAGCCCTTTCTTTTTAATTATTTTATTATGTTTTTAAGACGTTTGACTTTCATTCAACCCAAATTTATATTTATTATTTAATTAACTTACCATTGAGGCGTATATGCAAGAGAAAATGGATTTCTTAAAATATGTACCTATTTTTTCCGAAATAGAGGAAAATACACTTGAACAAATTTCAAGATTAGGTATTCGGAAATCTTTCACAAAGGATTCGGTAATATTATTTGAACACGAAACCGGATCAGCACTATTTGTAATTATTAAAGGGAAGGTCAAGGTTTCAAGAGTAAGTGATGATGGTAAAGAGGTAATTCTCACTATACTTAATGAATCCGATTTCTTTGGTGAAATGGCTATCCTTGATGGAATGAGCCGGTCTGCAAATGTTACTGCAATGGAGGATTCGGAGCTTTTTATAGTACAAAGAAGTGAATTTCTTGAAATGCTTCACAGTCATCCAGAAATATCCATTGCCCTGCTTCAGGAATTAACTAACCGTCTCCGTGCAGCCGATATGAAAATTAAATCTCTCTCTCTTAAGGATGCCGAAGGTAAGGTTGCAACTGTAATTTTACAAATAGCAGACGATGTGGGAAAGATAAAACAAGGTACTGTTGAAATAGAAAAATTACCTTATCAGCATGATCTTGCCAATATGGCAGGAACTTCAAGAGAAACTATTTCACGCACCCTTCATTCTTTTGCTAAAAAAGGATTAGTGGAACTAGATGGATCAAAACTTCGTATATTAGATTACGAAAAATTTAAAGAACTGTTCAGTTGATTTGATAATGCAGGCAAAAATAGATTTACATTCTCATACTAATTATTCCGATGGATTTAATTCACCAAAAGATTTAATCGATAAAGCAAAGAGAAAAGGTATAGAAGTTTTAAGTATTACAGACCACGATAATCTTGCAGCAATTGAAGAAGCGTCAGAATACGGGAAAGAAGTAGGCGTTGAAATTATCCCGGGTGTTGAAATTAGTTCCGATATAATGGACAGAGAAATACATTTACTCGGCTATTTCGTTGAACCCGGGAACTCGGAAATTGAACGTTATCTTAAATTTTTTCGTGAAGAACGGCTAAAAAGAGCCGATCGTATAGTTAAAAAACTTAATCTAATTGGAATTTCCTTAAAGCTCGATGACGTATTAAAATTTGCCAGCAATTCTGCTGTAGGCAGGCCTCATATTGCACAGGCATTGGTGGAATACGGATTTACCAATTCTTATTTTGAGGCTTTTAATAAATACATTGGTAACGGCTGTGTGGCTTACGAAAAAAAAGTGCACGTTTCACCCAGAAGTGCCTTTAAAATCATTAATGATTCCGGAGGTCTTTCATTTATAGCTCATCCCGGAATAATGCCGGAAAATATACTAAAAGAACTTATCGATGCCGGTGTAGATGGAATTGAAGTAATCCATCCTTCTCATTCTGTTTCACTTGTTAAATTTTATAAAGGCATTTGTAATGAATATTTCCTGCTTGAATCGGGAGGTTCTGACTATCATGGTGGAAGAAGAGAAGACGAAAATAATCTGGGGAAATTTTATGTCCATCCACCAGCTGTCGATGCGATGCGGCAAAGACTTTTAAGGAATTCAGCATAAAAATGAATACAATTGAGGGAAATCCCGGGGAAAAAAATTTTACTTTCGCTATTGTAGTTAGCAGGTTCAATGAATTTATTACCTCAAGACTGCTTGACGGAGCAATAAGCTGCCTTATAAAACAGGGATATGATGAAAGAACGATCGACGTTGTCAAAGTCCCGGGTGCCTTTGAGATCCCCCTAACTGCTTCAAAACTTGCCTCGCTGCATAAGTATTCTGCTATAATCTGCCTTGGTGCTGTAATTAAAGGTGCAACCCCTCATTTTGACTATGTATCATCGGGAGTTACAAACGGACTAGCAAAAGTATCTCTGGATTATGGTATTCCTGTTATTTTCGGTGTCCTTACTACAAATACAATTGAACAGGCAATGGAAAGGAGCGGAGGTAAAGCCGGGAATAAAGGTTGGGATTCAGCTTTGACCGCAATTGAAATGTCAGATTTATTGTTTAATAAATTAACATAATTTGCGCATTGTTGAATACGTTAATCTCTTGATTCGCTAACTAGTAAATTCCTTATAGATGAATTTTATCCTTTCAGACTGTATAAAAAATATTAACTTTGTTATCTGAATTTTCAGGAGATTCACTATTTTTTCCCTAAAAAATCGGGAACTTAAATGAAGTTTCATATTTTAATATCATTTCTGATACTCTCTTTTATCTCAAACCTTTATAGCCAGGAGGTTTCCAACTGGCAGAATTATACCGACATGAAAAATGTCAGATCCATTCAGGGAACCGTAAATGGTTTCTGGGCAGCAACCAGCGGAGGAGGTTTCTTTTATAATTCAGGTTCGGATAAATACAAAACTCTGCATAAAAGCGATGGACTTATAGGTTCATCCTTAAATGCAGTAACAATTGATAAATATGGAAAAATCTGGCTTGGCGGAACTAATGGAACCATCGATGTATATAATCCTACCACTGACAAAATTAAATCAATCCTTGATATTTATAATTCAAGTAATACAAATAAAGGGATAAATGAATTAAACACGATTGGCGACACCATACTGGTGTCATCTGATTTCGGGTTATCACTTTTAGATTCAAGAAATTATGTCTTTTATGATACTTTCTTCAAATTCGGAGATCTTCTGCCTTATTTAAAAGTAAACAGCACTTTAAAATCAAATCTTTTTTATCTTGCTACAGCCGGAGGTGTTGCCATACAAAAAGCAGGTGCAGTAAATCTTTCAGCCCCGGAATCATGGAATGCATATACGACACTGAATGGACTCAGGTCAAATAATGTTCTTAATATAGTTAAGTTCAATAATCTTATTATCGCAGGTACTGACAAAGGTTTATCAGTTTTTAATGATTCCACCTGGAATGACTTTCTCCCTCAGTTTAATGATCAGTCAGTAAATGATTTGTTTATCAAGGCGGATTCTCTCTTTATTGACATAGGAAATACTCTCTTTCTTTATAAGAATAATGTCGTGTCCCCTTTCAAAAATATTGACAGAAGTATGAGACAGCTTTCCTATTCTAATTCCATGGGATTAATTGCAGCAACTGTCAACGGAGTAATAATTTTTAATGATAACACATACAAATATCCCAATGGACCTGCTGCGAATCAGTTTCCTCAAATAAGCGTTGATACTCATGGTAATTTTTGGTCAGCAAGCGGTAAGGATGGCACAGGCGTGGGGTTTTATAAATATGATGGGAATAGCTGGACTAACTATAACCATGGAAATACTCCTACGATTTTGAGCAATGATTATTATTTTGTAAACACCGGGCCGCATGGAGAAATTTATTTCGGTAACTGGGGGAGAGGATTCACATTAGTGGAAAACAATGCATCTGTGATTCAGACATTTACGGCTGCTAATAGTCCGCTGGTTGGAATTCCATTCGACACAAATTTCGTTGTGATTTCAGGATTTGCCAATGATTCAAAAGGCAACTTGTGGATATTAAATTATTGGCCGGGAGATGTACGCACACTTAGCATGCTTACACCAGACAGCACATGGTATCTGTTCAAAAATCCTGTCGAATTAAACCAATCTCTCGAATTCCATTATAACCTGGCAATTGATCAATATGATACTAAATGGTATTCATTAAATAATCCTGACCAAATGGGATTATTTTATTTCAATGAAAACCATACATATGGTGATAATAATAACGCGGATGATAAATTCGCTTTCATTACTACCGATGATGGTCTTAACAGTAATACCATAAATTCAATAGTTACCGATAAACGGGGGGATATATGGGTAGGTACCAACCTCGGGGTTAATATTATTACGAATACCGGTTCAATACTCGACAGCCAATCTGATCTGATCATCTCTTCAGTTTTTACATTACGGCAGCAGACTGTAAATGTCATAGCAGTAGATCCTTTAAACAATAAATGGATCGGTACAAACCAGGGACTCTTATATGTAAACTCAGACGGCTCAAGCCTGCTCTCAATTTTTAACTCTCAAAACAGTCCCCTGCCCTCTGATGAAATCAAAAGTCTTGCAGTAGATGAAAATACCGGCAGAGTATATGTCGGAACAGATGCAGGACTGACTTCATTTGAAACTCCTTCAGTAAAACCTGTGGCATCTTTTTCAGAGTTGTTCCTTTATCCGAATCCTTTTCTGGTTAATGACGGTAGTAAACAGCTCACCATCGATGGACTCATTAAAGACACCGACATAAAAATTCTGAATATTGAAGGAAAACTCATAAGAGAATTCTCTTCTCCCGGAGGACGGGTTGCATATTGGGATGGGAAAAATGACAATGGTGACTTTGTAGCAAGCGGAATTTATTTTGTAGTGGCTTTTGATAAAGAAGGCAACAATATCACTACCAGTAAAGTAGCTGTAATACATAAATAAGAGCTTCCATAAATCCCGATGTTAGATCTTATCAATATCTCGCTTCAATTTGCCGGTAAATATTTATTTAAAGACGTAAACCTGAAAATTAATTCCGGTGAGAAAATTTCACTTGTCGGTGCTAATGGTACAGGTAAATCTTCATTACTCAAAATAATATTTGGGGAAATTCAACCCGAATCAGGTAAAATCCAACTGCAAAAAAGAACAAGTATTGGTTACCTTCCACAGGAAAATGTTACTCATAGCGGAAGTACACTGCTTGAAGAAGCGAAATCCGCACTGACGGATATTGTTGATTTGCAGACAAAAGAAAAGGACTTAACTGACAAACTTTCAGAACCGCAAATAGATGATGATGAAAGGCATGATCTTGTAAACCGGCTTGGTGAGGTTCATTTCCGGCTGGAAGAACTTGATTCCTACAGCGCTGAATCACGTGTAGAAAAAATTCTGACAGGATTAGGTTTCGGGGAAAAAGATTTCTTCAGATTAACCGATGAATTTTCAGGCGGATGGCAGATGAGAATTGCACTTGCCAAAATACTTATAAAACAGAATGATTTGCTCCTGCTTGATGAACCGACAAATCATCTCGACCTGGATTCTCTCGAATGGCTTATTAATTTTCTGAAATCTTATAAAGGTGCAATTGTTATTGTTTCACATGATAAACATTTTATAAACGAGGTAACCGGTAAAACTCTGGAAATTTATCTTGGCCGGTTTAATATCTTTAACGGAAATTATGATGATTATTTTAAGTATAAAGAAGAAAGAGATAAGCTTACAGAGAATCAATATATTATTCAGCAAAAGAAAATTAAAGAGACAGAAAGATTTATCGAACGTTTCCGTTATAAAGCCACAAAAGCCAGACAGGTGCAAAGCAGGATTAAAAAGCTTGAAAAGTTAGAGCTTATCGAATTGCCTGATTCATTAGATGATATATATATTAAATTCCCAGAACCCCCTTCAAGTGGCAAAATCAATATCGAATTGAAGAAAGTAACAAAATCATACGGGGAAATTATTGTTCTGGAAAATTTAGATTTTGTAGTAAATCGAGGTGAAAAGATAGCATTTGTTGGTCCTAACGGAGCCGGTAAGACCACTCTTTCTAAAATCATAGCCGGCGTTCTTCCTTTCGACGGCGGTGAAAGAATCCATGGACATAATACAATAATTTCATATTACGCACAGGACGTTGCTGATAATCTGGATCCGGATCTTGAAGTGATTGAAGCGGTTGAAGGGATAGCAGAAGATAAGACAATTGGACAGCTTCGTTCGCTGCTCGGATCTTTTTTATTTACCGGTGATGATGTATTCAAAAAAACAGGAGTGCTGTCCGGTGGAGAAAAAAGCAGGATTGCACTTGCAAAAATCTTATTAACAAAATCCAACTTTATAATTCTTGATGAGCCAACAAACCATCTTGATATATCATCTAAAAAGATTCTTCAAAGAGCCTTAATTGATTTTAAAGGTTCGTTGCTCCTTGTCTCACATGATGTTGACTTCCTATCCCCAATAGTCAACAGGGTGGTAGAAATAAGAAAGGGAAAAATAAAGAATTTTGCCGGAGGTATTGAATATTATATTGAAAAACGCGGACAGTTAAATGTGGAAAACCTTCAAAAAGAGACAGTGAAGGAAAATGAACAGATAACGAGAAAAGATCAAAAACGAATTGAAGCAGAATTCAGGCAGAAAAAATATACTGCCACAAAAGATCTGAATAAAAAAGTGGAAATGCTTGAGAAGAAGATAGCCGAACTTGAAGAATACGAAAAAATACTTGAGAAAGAATTGACCCTTCCCGGTACGTATACTAACCCTGAAACTGCAAGAGAAAAGAATAAAGAATTCCAGAATGTAAAAAGTGAACTGGAGATTTATTTGTCGGAATGGGAGAAGGCATCAAATGAACTTCACAGGATTGAAAGGATGTTTTACTAGACTTTTATATTCAGAAACTCTTCTGCGAGAACGATACCGCCATAAAGTGCAGCATCATCTCCCAGTTTCGTTGGAAGCATTTTTAATTCCCGCGAAGAAGAAGGAAGGGCATTTTTATCAAATTCTTCCCGTATAACCGGAATCATAAATTTATCGAGCGCTTCAATAACTCCCCCGCCAAGGATAATTAAATCAAGATTAAGCAGATTTGTAATATCAGCCAGAACTTTCCCTATTGTTCTGCAGGCTTTGGTTAAATGTTTGATGGCCAGTTTATCTTTCTCTTTGACGGCATTAGCAAGTGCTTTACTTTTAATCTGTCTATCCGATGATGCAAATTCTTTCAGAATACTCCTCTCACCCTTATTCAGTGCTTTTTTAATATCTCTGTCAATTGCTGTACGGCTGGCCACTGCCTCAAGACAACCATAATTTCCACAGCCACATAATGGCCCATTTTTTTTGACCTTAATGTGTCCGATTTCCCCTGCTGTAAAATTTGCACCTCTGAAGAGCTTTCCATCGAAAATAAAACCTGCTCCAATACCTGTCCCGATAAATACAACCAGCATATCCGCCGCATTTTTACCAAGCCCATAATATTTTACGCCTAAAGCTCCCAGATTAACATCATTTTCTATGAGAACAGGATACGGTATTAATTCACTTAGTTTTTCCTTTATATTGTAATCCCTTATCCCGAGATTGGGCGCCATCGCAATTACACCACTGTATGGATTTACGCTACCGGGTATGCCAAGACATACTGCAGCAATTTTATCACCCTTTATTCCGGATGCCTGAATTATTTCATTTACTATCTTTGAAAGACTCTGTACATATTGTTCAGGATCATTATTCCAGACAGTAGGCACCTTAAGTCTTTTAATAATTCCCTTCTCTGAATTCAGTATCGCTGCAAGTATTTTTGTACCGCCCATATCAACACTAATTACATATTTCTTTTTCATCCCATTTTTCTGAACCATCATCTATGATCCTTAATTTATTAACACCGGTAACCTATGAAGAATAAAAATATTTTACAAAAATAATTGATTTGATCGAACTTACTGACTATCCGGATTTTCATGATACATTCTCTTATTTCTCAGACTAATCTAAAAAAAATAATGTTTTTTTGGATTCGATTTGAGACTTAGTGGCTTCGCAGCGAAAGCAAAATTATAGAATTAACCATAAAAATAATTGTATCTATTTTTATCATTCGATAATTTTATCTAATGGAAAATGTTTTACCTTTAAAAAGATTCGGCCAGAATTATCTGAGGGATAACAATATCCTGGAAAAGATCACTAAAGAAATAAATCCTCAGAAGGATGATTTAATTATAGAAATAGGTCCGGGTACAGGAACATTAACAACAAAGTTAGCTGATTCAGGTGCCGAAATAATCGCTGTC
>DATICR010000130.1:0-2141 GCA_035456745.1 Ignavibacteriaceae bacterium | reverse complement strand
CATCTAACCGGGAAACCAATATGGACGCTTCAGGAAGAATATAAACGCGAACTTAATATTGAATTTATTCAATTCGGATTAAAATGGGAACGGGATAAACTTTATGAAAATATAGAGCATAGAGTTGATGATATGATCATGAAGGGTCTTGTTGAAGAGATAAAATCTATTTTGGGAAAAGGATATGATAAAGATTATAATTCGCTTAATACAGTTGGATATAAGGAAATTATTGCTTCATTTGAGGGAACCATTTCCCATTCGAATGCTGTAGAATTAATTAAAAGGAATACAAGACGATTTGCTAAACGGCAAATGACCTGGTTTAATAAAGACAACAGAATAAAGTGGATTAAAATCTCTAGTTCGGAAGATTTAATAAAGGCAGCGAATGAAATTATATTACAAACGAAGTAAAAACAGATTCAATCTTCAGTCGACACTCTGCAGACAATTTAAATTAAATCCCCGGGTTTTTATAGAATTTTTTCATTTGGAATCTTTCTGAGTTTCAAATTATTTTTATTTTTTTGATTTACACTTATAACAAATATTGATATATTGAACATCGTTTAATAATGGGCGGGGAGAATATGGTTCTAAGTGTAAAAACTTATCCAATCATACCTCTGTCTCCCCTAAATAATAATTGTAATTAACTAATCAATTTCATTTAATACAGGGAGAATCATATGATTGGAATAGTGGGATTTGGTTCTTATCTCCCGCGATACAGAGTTAAGGTTGAGAGTATTGCTAAAGAATGGGGTTCTGATCCCGAAGCGATTAAGCGCGGTCTCTTACTTTACGAAAAAACAGTTCCCGGTCCGGATGAAGATACAATAACAATTTCTGTTCAGGCTTCACGGTATGCTCTGCAAAGAGCCGGCATATATCCTTCCGAGATTGGAGCAGTATATATTGGCTCGGAGTCACATCCATATGCAGTAAAACCAAGCGGAACAATTGTCATTGATGCACTTGGCATAGGTCCTCACGTGCATGTTGCGAGTTATGAATTTGCGTGCAAAGCCGGTACCGAAGCAATGTTTGTGGCTTACGGGTTGGTAAAAGCAGATGAAGTTAAATATGCGCTGGCTATAGGTGCTGATACTTCACAGGGAGCACCAGGTGACGCATTGGAATACTCAGCTTCTGCAGGCGGTACAGCATTTATTCTTGGAAAAGAAAAAGTGGCCGCAGAATTATTATTTACGAATTCATTTACTTCAGATACTCCCGATTTCTGGAGGCGGGAAGGTGAATTTTATCCGAGACATGCAGGAAGGTTTACAGGAGAACCGGCTTACTTCAGACATATCACAGGTGCCGGAAAAAATCTTCTTGAGAAATCAGGTATGAGTCCGAAAGATTTTAAATATGCCGTTTTTCATATGCCTAACGGTAAATTCCCGCAGCAGGCGGCTAAACAATTAGGTTTCACAAAAGAACAGATGGAAACCGGTTGGATTGTTCCATGGATGGGAAATACTTATTCAGGCTCTTCACCAACAGGTTTATCTGCTGTTCTTGATGTTGCAAAACCCGGTGATCAAATATTTATGGTTTCTTTTGGTTCGGGTGCCGGCAGTGATGGTTTTATTTTCCGTGTAACAGATGAAATTTTAAATATACAGAATAAGGCACCTAAAGTGCGGGATATGCTGGATAACAATAAAATATATCTGGATTACGGGGAGTATGCGAAATTCAGACATAAAATAATTTTGAATGAATAGGGAGAAACTAAAATGAAAGAAGTTGCTGTAATTGGTGCCGGTATGACAAAATTCGGCGAGCTATGGGGAATGTCAGTTAAAGATATTTTTGTTGAAGCTGCTGTTAAAGCAATTGAAAATGCCGGAGTAGATCATATTGATTCAATGTACGTCGGCAGTATGTCGGGAGGTTTATTTGTTGGACAGGAGCACCTCGGAGCAGTAATGGCAGATTACCTGGGAGTTAGTCCAATACCATCTACACGTGTTGAATCTGCCTGTGCTTCCGGTGGTGTCTCATTTAGACAAGCTTACCTGGAGGTGGCATCAGGTCAAAGTGAAATTGTTCTTGCCGGTGGTGTGGAAAAAATGACTGATGGTGCTGACGTAACCGATACCCTTGCTACTGCAGCCGATCAGGAA
>DATICR010000129.1:0-7195 GCA_035456745.1 Ignavibacteriaceae bacterium | reverse complement strand
CATAATATTCCGATTTTTTGTTACTACGAAATCGCAAGGTAACCAGGGGAATAAAAATGAAAAATCCTTTAATGCAGTTAAATTGAATTTAAGTATTCAATGAAGTTTAGCAAGAATTTCATCGCAGAGCGCATATCCTTTTCTTGTGAGACGGATAAAATCATTATTTAATGTTATAAAATTTGCCTGTTTTAAATGAAGCAGATAATCATAATTATTTTTTATCCAGCTGTCATTAAATTTTTCTTTAAAAGCGGAAAGATTTAATCCGCTACTCCTTAATGCAAGCATTATATATTCATTCATCTGTTGTTCAGCTGTTACATATTCAAATCCCGCGATCGCTTCATGATTTACTCTGATTTCGTCAATATATCTTTTTAAGCTCGAGAAATTCCACCATCGTTTTCCATCCATAAATGAATGTGCTGATGTGCCGAAGCTGAGATAATCAATATAATTCCAGTAAGCATTATTATGTCTGCATTCATATCCCGGAAGACAAAAATTAGATACCTCATATTGATTGAAATTTTTATCCTCAAGAAAATCGATAGCGTATTCATATAAATCTGCATCGTAATCATCATCCTGAAGGATGATCTTTTTATCGTGCACCATCTTATTCAGAATCGTTCCTCTTTCAAGAATAAGACTGTATGCTGATAAATGAGTAATTGGTAATGAGACAGCTTTAGTAAGATTCTCAGCCCATTTTTGTTTCGTTTGTCCAGGAAGATTAAAAATCAAATCGAGGCTTACATTTTCAAATCCTGCATCTTTTGCATTCAACACAGTATTTACAGCGGTTTGACTATCGTGGATTCTTGTCAGGAATCTTAATTCATCATTATGAAATGACTGGATACCGATACTAATCCTGTTAATTCCTGCGGCAAGGAATTCTTTAAGCTTATATTTATCCACAGTACCCGGATTTGTTTCCAAAGTTATTTCTGCATCAGGATCTATTTGAAATTTTTTATGAAGATAATTAATTATATCGGAGATATAAGAAGGCGCCATTAATGAAGGAGTTCCTCCGCCAAAATAAATTGATATATATTTTCTATCGGTTGAATATATTTCTGCGTAATGGTCAATTTCTTTTTCAATAGAACGAAGAAATGGAATAATATTATCTGTTGTTATAATAGAATAAAAATCACAATAAATACATTTATTATCACAAAATGGAATATGTATATATATTGCTGTTTTCTTCATCCTACTGCAATCTAAAAGTACCGTTATAAACCAATCCTGCAAATTTTACAAATATATAAGTAAGCTTCAGATTCACAATAACAAAATCAATCCGGTTTAAAATAAAAAAAGGCTGCCATTACGGCAGCCTGAACAAAAATATATCAGATTAAATTCCAAATCTGTATGCGGCTCTGATACCTACATAATTCAAATCACTTACTATATTGAACATACCTGTTAGATCAATAGCTCCGCTCATACCTACCGGAACTTCATATCCTACACCAAGACCCAATCCAAATTCAGTTGAGCTACCCGATGCTTCAAATCCATATCCAAAAGGACCTGTATAACTTGCATTTGCATTGAAAATTTGAAATCCGATTTGTCCAATTGCATAAAAAGGTGTTGCAGGGGTGAAATAATACTTAATGCCAGCCATAATTGGAATAGCATCATAATCGTAAGAGAAGAAACCAAAGTCCTGACCGCCAAATTTCAAATAGCCTGCGGTTACGATACCGGTGATATTAGGGGTAAAGCTCATTTCAAAAGAAGCGCTACCGCCAAAACCCATTCCCGCAGCATCTCCAAAAGATCCCATCGGAATTGCCAGATTTGCGCCAATCCCCAAATAATTTTTTCCTTGAGCAAAAGTATTATTCATCGCAAAAGCAAATGCGAGGATTACTAAAACAGATAACAATTTTTTCATATGCTGACTCTCCTATTATTTATAATAAATTGAACAGTTATTTAGTTCATTTTTAGAGATAAATTTATAACCAGCGCTAAATTATTAACAATAATTTTCAAAGTAAAATGTTTTTTACTAAAATTGTTAAAATATGTTGAATTTTAATTTGGGGACTTTAGATGATAAAACCATTAAAATGTTAAGACAAACGGGGTGGTTTTGTAAAAAATATTATTTAAATGTCACTGATTCCTTTACCAAAGAAAAATGATTATGTTTGAGCCTTAATCTTGTCGATTTATGAAAATTTTACGAAAATTATATGATTGGGTATTAAGCTGGGCTGAAACTCCTTATGGCGGTATTGCTCTGTTTATTCTTGCTTTTGCTGAATCCTCCTTTTTCCCCATTCCTCCGGACGCTCTTCTGATAGCACTTGTGCTGGGGGCGAGACAAAAGGCATTTAGATATGCGATGATTTGTACAATTGCTTCACTGATTGGCGGATTATTCGGTTACGCAATCGGACATTATATATGGTGGACGTCCTCAAACGAATTTACTTCCATTGCACATTTTTTCTTCCGGAATATACCGGGGTTTACAAAAGAGACCTTTTTCAATATTCAGAAACTTTATAACCAGTATAATTTCTGGATAATATTTACAGCCGGATTTACCCCTTTACCTTATAAAGTATTTACTATATCAGCGGGAGCATTCAATATTTTCTTCCCGATGTTTGTGGTTGCATCATTGATCAGTCGCGGGGCACGGTTTTTTCTGGTATCCGGATTAATCTGGAAATTTGGACCCCAAATTAAATTATTTATTGACAAATATTTTAACTCTCTTGCAATTGCTTTTACTCTCCTTTTAATAGGCGGATTTTTTGTGATCAAATATTTAGTTTGAATTAAACCGCTAAAAACATAATGTAATTAAAAACACCCGGGAGAGATTGGGTGAAGAAATGAATGAGCGTGAATGTCCTTTATTTTTATTATTGTTTGGGAGTAAATCAGTGCCTATATTTTTATTAAAATTATTTATGATTGAAACTATTATGAGAGCAGAATGAAATATATCGGAGTTGCAGCAGCATTATTGATTTTTGGTTCACTTCAATTATTCGGACAGGATACTTCTGAGGCTATTTCAAAATTTGACCCTGGAAGAAGTCCTGCAGCGGATTTACAAAATGTGATTGCCGAAGCTCAAAAAACAAATAAAAATATATTACTTGATGTTGGCGGCGAATGGTGCATCTGGTGTCACCGGATAGATGCATTTATAGAAGGGCATGAAGAAATTCATAAATTTTTACTTGATAATTATATTATAATGAAGGTTAACTTCAGCCCTGAAAACAAGAATGAGGAATTTCTATCAAAATTCCCTCAAATACCCGGTTATCCCCACTTTTTCGTTTTAAATAAAGACGGTGTTTTGCTTCATTCTCAGGATACGGGAAAGCTTGAACAGGGAAAAGATTATAATCCTGAAAAATTTATGGCATTCCTGAAACAATGGGCAACAGGGAAGAATTAAGATTTCCTTTTTGATAAAATTCTTGAAGGTAATTTTATTATAGCCGTAAACAGATCAAGCACTCCGTCGACAGCGAGTCCAAATATCCTGAAGGGGAGTAAAACAAGCCAGACAATGGGGTAGAATATAATTGCCAGCAGTGCAAGAGGCCAGCAAATAAACAACAGCAATAACCACAGAAAAAAAGTAATCATTTAATTCACTTAATTAGTTCATAATCAGAAATCATATCCAGCTTCAGTATAACCTCTCCATCTTCATCTGTAGTAAATGCACGTTTATATCTGGCATTCCAGATAATTTCATCAAACCGGTAAGAATACCTTACGTGTACATCCTGATTAAAGCTTTCATCAAATCCTTTTATAAGGATTAATATTTCAGCATCCTGTTCTTCAAGGTCTTTATATGACTTTCCCAACAGAGGGCTCTCCTCATTTATGGGGTGTACTACTGTCCAGCTCAGAGGGAAAAAAGATATAAACGGCAAATCAAGATTCAGATTGAAATATCGTCTGGTATACTCGGCACCTGATTTTTCGATCAGCATCAGCAACAATCGTGCTTCGAGATTCATAAGAACATTAGATCTTTTATTAGCAATTCTGAATTGAAGGCTTTTACCATCTCTAAAAGGAGCGATTATTGCCTTATCACTGAACACAATTTTTGAAGATGGTTTTGAAAACCTTCCATAGAGCAATCCCGTTGCAAGAGCAAATCCCATCAGGCCCGACATTGCCTCAAATGATGCGACCAGATTAGATAAAATACTGCCCGGTAATATTCCTCCATAACCGACTGTAGTAAATGTCTGAATACTAAAGAAAAAAGAATTCAAAAGCCTGAGAAGAAAAGGACTACCTTCCTGGTGACCCTCAAGGTTATGGATCCCAATTAAGGAATAAGCAACAGCAAAAAGAATATTTACAAAAATGAAGAAGCCCGAGAGCAAAAGAAGAAAAACAGACCAATCTGCAGTGATCAGGTAATGATAAATATCGCTGATATTAAATCCTGAATGAGTCCGTTTTACATTGAATGAACCGTCCTTATTTATAATTCTTTTTGTACGGTTAAAATATCTTTCACCAAAGCCGGGATCATCAGCCTGCCTGTACATAATTTTCTCATAATTTTTTTTGGAATACGGATAAGATATGAAAATAAGAGTTCAGGGAAAACGGGTTAAAACGGAATAAATATTTTAAATGAAGTACCTGGTTTTCCCGGCATTGCAATTCTGCCCGGACTTTGCACCGAAATTTTGCCGCCGTGTCTTAATATGATTTGTTTAACTACTGATAAACCCAAACCCGCCCCCTCGTAACCTTTGTTTTTTATATTTGAAGCTCTATAGAAATCTTTAAATATATTTTCGTGTTCATCAGCCGGAATTCCCACTCCATTATCAGAAATATCCAGATTAACTCCTTCATTCAAACCGGAAATCAATATATCAATGATTCCGTCCACACTCACATATTTGATTGCATTTACGATAATATTAGAAATCGCCATTTCCATTAAAAACCTGTCCCCCGGTACAGGTGTATCCTGATTCCTATTTTCTGTCAGCTTGAGTGTAATCCGTTTCGATTCAAATCCGGCTTTCTGTTTCTCAAGGACCGAGCATATAATTTCTTTTAATTTCACTTCCTCCTTTACAATATCCGAAGTCAATCTGAGTTTGGAAATTTTCAAGATATTATTGATTAAATAAATTGCCTCCACTGCTCTCTCCTTAGCGGAAGTTAACTTTTGTTCAACGACTTCGTTTAACGGACCGACATATTTTTGCAGAACAAGATCCAGGTATGACAGTACTGCTGCAATAGGAGATTTTAATTCGTGCACGACACCTATAATATATTTTTGTTTTTCTTCTTCAGCCTTATTCAGTTTGTCAAGTGATTCCAAAAGTCTTTCTTCATTTCTATATAACTGACGGGCTATATTGTTTGTAAGAAGTACGCTGACAAAAATTAAAAATGCAAAAAAGATTGTAAAAGAAATTATGTAATTAAAATCATTGTAGACCGGATTCACCAGTAAGCCTGCTGCAGTATGATGAATTATTACACCATAGTATTCAAGAAACACTATTGAAGTAAAAAGTACAACCACCACAACAGCTATAGAATATACAACGACACCAGGGAGTATCAGGCTTCCGATAATAAGATGGAATACAAAGAGTAAAAACAGGGGTGATTCAATGCTTCCTGTATAATAAACCAGTAAAAAAAGAGCAATAATATCGAGAATCATCTGAATAAGGGAATGATGGATTGGATTAAATTGTTCAGGATTTGAAGCAACGAATCGCCTCAGATAATGAAGCAGAGCATTATAAACAAGAATCATTCCCGTGACAAAGTAAATAGAAAGGGTTTGCGTTGAAGTAAACCTTATTCCAATAATGAATTCCGATGCTACCAAAAAAAGCAAAAGCATTCCGACCGCACCGTATCTTAACTTTATGAACCAGAGATTTCTCCTTCTTAATAAATCCCAGAATTCTTTATAGTGATGTGCCCACGATGGAATTAGTGATATCATATATTATAAAGTTACGGGTGATCCCTTAATGGGATCACCCTTAATTATTTAAGAAATAAATTTACCTCTTTTAGTATAGTGCGTATGCAGCAATTTATGCGAGAGTTTACTGCAGGGACCTTCGGTAAGGAATTTCTCGTATATATACTGCACATGAGGATTTTCATGCGATTTCCTGATTGGCAGAGAGGAATCTTCAGCATAAATAGCCTGAGCACGTTTTTTCCTGATCTCCATTGAGGTTGGTATAGGCTGGCCGCCGCCGCCAAGACATCCGCCAGGGCAAGCCATAATCTCAACAAAATGTACATCATTCAGTTCGCCGTGTATCAGCATTTCCATGACTTTCTTGGCATTTGCTGTACCATGAGCAACAACAAATTTCAGGTCAACACCTTCGAGAAATTTGTATTCTTTTAAGCATCCTTCAATTTTTACCGAAGCCTGTTTTACTCCATCAAATCCTCGGCAAGGTTCAATATCCAGATTTTTAAACGGAACCGGTCTTCCGGTGACCAATTCATAAACTGTTCTCAACGCGGCTTCCATTACACCACCAGTTGCACCGAAAATTAATCCTGCACCGGATGCATCTCCGAATGGTTCATCGAAATGTGTTTTCGGCATTTCCGGAAGATAAATTCCTGCTTCTTTTATCATTTGTGCCATCTCTCTTGTCGTCAATCCGTAATCAACATCCTTAAATCCCGAATCATTCATTTCCGGTCTGTTACATTCAAACTTTTTAGCAGAGCATGGCATAAGGGCGACGGTAACGATATCCGCCGGATTTATTCCTGACTCCTGAGCATAGAAAGTTTTTATAACAGACCCAAACATCTGCTGAGGGGATTTTGCTGTTGAGAGATAGTCAAGATATTCGGGATAAAAATGTTCAATATATTTTACCCATCCCGGTGAACAGGAAGTAAACTGCGGAAGTTTTACGGAAGAATCTTTATCCACCAATGCTTTTTTTAATCTTTTAAGTAATTCAGTTCCCTCTTCCATTATAGTAAGATCGGCCGAAAAGTTAGTATCGAATACCTTATCAAAGCCGATTCTTCTCAATGCAGTATTTAATTCACCTGTAAATGAATGACCCGGCTCAACTCCAAATTCTTCACCGATTGCAGCCCGTGGTGACGGAGCTGTTTGTATAACTACATGCTTTGA
>DATICR010000128.1:0-12253 GCA_035456745.1 Ignavibacteriaceae bacterium | reverse complement strand
AGTGTTTTGGGGAATATTTGTTATCGGTTCCACCGGTCTAACCTTATGGATGCCTGAATTATTTACAAGATTTTTACCCGGCTGGTTTATAAATGTGGCCACTATCATTCATAGTGATGAAGCTTTACTTGCAACCGGTTTTATTTTTACGATACATTTTTTTAATACTCACCTAAGACCGGAAAAATTTCCTATGGATATTGTTATATTTTCAGGGCGGATGCCGGTTGAAGAGCTCAAACTTGACAGACCAGAAGAATACGACAATCTTGTAAGTCAAGGTACACTAAACAATTATCTGGTAGAGTCCTATCCGCCAATTGTGATTCGTGCTATTAAAATTTTCGGATGGGCTGCTTTATTTACTGGTTTTAGTATAGTAATATGGATAATTTATGCAATGATTTTTGCGTATAAATAATTAAAACAACGAGGGTCAATGAAGAAGAAATTATTCCCGGATATTTTTTATAATACAACAACTTTAGCGGGTGTTTCAGTAGCATTATTAAGTTTCGGATTAATTTTATTTCTAACAATTATTGAAGCATTCACGCCGGAGCCAAAAGTATACGCGGGAATCATTACTTTCATTATACTGCCTGCCATTCTTATATTAGGATTAATATTGATTGCGGTTGGCATTTGGAATGCAAGAAAGAAAAAACTTCGGGGAACTTTCAGGGAAAAAAGTTTGCCCAGAATTGATCTGAATGACCCTAAACAAAGAAGATCATTTTTAATATTCTCCACAGGTACCATCCTGCTTCTTTTTTTCACAGCTTTTGGAAGTTTTAAAGCTTATGAATATACCGATTCTGTACAGTTCTGCGGAACGGTATGTCACAAAGTAATGGAGCCTGAATATACTGCTTATCAGAACTCCCCGCATTCCCGTGTCGCCTGTGTGCAATGCCATATAGGTTCGGGAGCCGGTTGGTTTGTTAAATCAAAAATATCCGGTTCATACCAGGTCTACTCTGTAATTTTTAATAAATATTCACGTCCCATACCTACTCCAATCTGGAACCTTCGTCCTGCACAGGGAACCTGCGAACAATGTCATTGGCCGCGGAATTTCTTCGCCGAGAAAAAGGTAGATTTCAATTATTATTTATCGGATGAAAACAATACTAAATCCAAAATAACTATGTTATTGAAAGTAGGTGGCGGTAACAGCATTCTTGCCAAGCAGACAGGTATTCACTGGCATATGAATATTGATAATGAAGTAACTTACCTTGCTGCTGATTCATCACGACAGGTGATAAACTGGGTCGAAGCCAGAAATAAGGAAACTGGCAAAGTAACAGTTTATAAAAAAGGAAATGTTAAATTTAATATGCAGGAAATGAAGGACAAAGGACTTTTGAGAACAATGGATTGTATCGATTGTCATAACAGACCTTCTCATATTTATAATCAGCCGGACCGTATGGTAAATGTTTTTATGTCTATAAATATGATTGATACAACTCTTCCTTATATCAAAAGCACATCCGTTGAAGCTCTTGAAAAATCTTATTCAGACAAAGAAACCGCACTTGACAGCATTGATATATTTGTCAGGAATTTTTATTCCACAAATTATCCTGTTGCTGACACAGGAGCCGTCAACAAAAGCATCCGGGCTATTCAATATATATACAAGAACAATTATTTTCCTGAAATGAATGTCAGCTGGAAGAAATATCCCAATAATGTGGGACATATGTACTACAACGGCTGTTTCCGCTGCCATGACGGTCAACATTTTGATGAACAGGGAAAAGTTTTATCCAATGATTGTAATCTTTGCCATTCTATTATATCACAAACAATTAATGACACAACACTGGTATCTCTGAAGGGTTTGAACTTTCAACACCCTGTCGACCTTGGCGGAGATATTCAGGAATTGATGTGCACTGATTGTCACTCAGCTGAGTAATTCTAAATAATATTGCTACTAATAATAAAATCGATTAAGAAATTATTCTTATCGGAGTAATATTTTATTTTGATATAGGGGGATGCCAACTAATACAAATAAGTTCCTCAGTAATGTAATACTATTAATTGTAAGAATTTATATCAGGAAAAACCAGATAAAAATTATAAAATTTGAAATTGGCAAGGTAATAAATTTAAGAAAGGATGTATAAAAACGTCGCCGGTTCTTTATCCAGACAAGATAAGGATCGTCTAAAAAAAAGAGGGCACTTTCTTCTAAATGATCCACAGCATTAAAGAACACGGAGACGTTTTTTATTTTAATTTAATGAAGCTGCCCCGGAGTTCGACGAGAATATTGAAGAGATCTGCCGGAACAGCCCCGAACTAATTTCGAATTTTGTCAAATAACCATCTGCCTCTGAATTTATTGATTCAACGGTATATTCTGGTTCATCACTAAAAGATAGAGCAAATATTCGAGGGGGATTTCTGAGTGATTTCATCATCTTCGCCGTTTCAAATCCACTCATCCCCGGAAGAGTAATGTCCATCATTACGAGATCCGGATTCAACCTGCTGCACATTTCAAGTGCAGATTTCCCGTTAGATGTTTTCCCAATAATATTCACAGATGGAAACGAATCTATGAAACTACTAAGAGAAATAAGAAATTTTTCACTAGCATCAACCAAAAGTATCCGCAACTCACAATCTCCCAGTTCTCTTAATCATTCAATATTTATGAATTAAAATTAAACCTGCCTGTAACAATGTTCAATCAGGAAATACCTGATTTTTGATAAAAAAATCACTGTTTGGCATTCATTGGAAAATTTAGAAAAAAGGGATTTAAATAATTTAATAGTTCACTTTGTCTATCTTTCGGGAAATATAAGGCCAATTTTTATGGCATATCTCACCAACCCGGCAATATCATATATGCCTAGCTTTTTCATTAATTGAGCACGATGAGTTTCAACAGTTTTTACGCTAATAAAAAGTTTTTCAGCAATCATTTTTGTTGAATTTCCCTCAGCAATAAGCTGTAAGGTTTCTCTTTGCCTGGAAGTAAGGATTTCTCGTGAATTGACTATTTCATCGGACTGAGAAATCTTTTTTCTCCCAAGAATATAATTATTTATTACTTCGCTTGATATTGCCCGACTTATATAAATATCATCTTTCATAACGGTATTAATAGCCTCTTTTAATTCACCCGGAGCAGAGTCCTTTAAGAGATAACCCGAAGCTCCTGATTTCAAGGCCTGTATAATGTACTCCGTATCAGTATACATAGATAATATGACACTTTTTATTGATGGAAGTTCATGATTTAGTTTTTCGGCAGTCTCGAGCCCGTTTAATTCAGGCATAGCCAGATCAAGGAAAATTATATTCGGATTTAACTGGTTAGCCAGAGATAAAGCTTCCCTTCCGTTTGATGCTTCACCAACAACGACTATTTCATCTGAACTTTCCAGGAGAGATCTTATTCCTGCCCTTACTAATTTATGGTCATCCACCAGAACAACAGTAATTTCTTTCATATAATTTTAAACTCTGTATTTTACTTTAATTTTTGTACCTGCCTTTTCCGAAGAAATAATTTTGAGTTTTCCGCTTAACAATTCTACTCTTTCCTGCATACTTAATATGCCCATGCTTTCACCTTTAGCGGAATTTCTTAAGGCTTTTTTGATATCAAATCCTTTTCCGTTATCTTCAATAGAAAGAGAAATTTCGTTTTTTTTCAGACTGAGATTTATTGAAACATGATCAGCTCCCGAATGTTTTGTAATATTGGTTAGCGCTTCCTGACAAACCCTAAACAACATAATTGAGTCTTCAGCGGGTAAAAATTTATCGATATTAATTGTTTTGACATCTACTTTGATACCCGTCCTTTGGGAAAATCTATCTGTATACCATTTCAATGCTACTGCCAGCCCAAGGTCATCAATAATAGATGGTCTTAATTCATGGGATAAATTTCTTACAATTGATATGGTTTTTTCAACCAGAGAAGTGCAGTCATCAATCATTCTACAGCCCTCATCCGTATTACATTCATTTTTTATTCTTTGTAAGTCGATCTTAATAGCTGTTAAAAGCTGTCCTATTTCATCATGAAGTTCCCTTGAAATATTTCGTTTTTCCGTTTCCTGCACTGCAATCAACTTTGAGGACAAAACTTTTAATCTTTTCCGGGCATTATTTATTTCTTTAAAAAGCTTTTCCCTTTCCTTCTCAGCTACTTTCCTTTCGGTAATATCCATCAAGAACGCTGCAATTCCAATAGTTCGTTTATCATGATCAAACAATGGAGATGCCGAGATACTGAGATTAATTTTCTTACCATCCTTTGTAACTCTTGTAATCTCCTGTCCGGTAAAGGCATTCCCTTTTAGAACCATGTTTGTTATTCTTTCGCGCTCAGGCTCCCTTTCGCCCTGAGCGAAAGGGGGTTTCTGTCCCAATACTTCATTACTCTTCCATCCGAACATTTTCTCAGTTGCAGGATTCCATAATTCAACCCTTCCATTTTCATCGAGAATAATGATACTAAGCGGCGAGGAATTTATAAGTGCCTGCAGCATTTCACTGGTATGTTGAAGGGACTCCTGAACCCTCATCTCGCTGGTTATATCGGTTACCAGAGCTAATGTGCCTGTAAATGAATCTTCGGAAAAAAGTGAGACTGCATTACTGATGACCCATCTTTCAGTGCCATCCTTATGCATTAATCTTAATTTAATCGTCTCTTTAACACCCTTATGAAAATGTTTTTTCGCATTATCTCTATCCTTATTATCAATAAATTTAAATACGGATCTATTTACAATTTCTTTTATTTTATAACCGAGAATATATGACAGCTTTTTATTAACGAATGTTATATTCCAGTTTTCATCGAAGAGCCATATCCCTTCATTGGCATTTTCAACAATACCCCGGTATTTTTTTTCACTTTCTTCAAGTGCTTTTTCAGCTTTCAATTTTGCGGTTACATCATTCGCAAGTACAATTCGTGCCGGTCTCCCGTTAAATATTATGTTATAACTTGTGATATCGACATTTATTATACATCCGTTTTTTAATTTATGCCTCCATATTCCCGATTTCATCATTCCCGATCTATGCTTACTAAATAGTTCCATTAATGCCGGAACATCATCACCGGGTCGAATGTCTTTAATATTCATATGAAGAAATTCATCCTTTGTATACCCATAATGGCTGATAGCAGCTTCATTGATGGCAAGAAATTCATAAGTTTCCTCATCATATACAAACATTGGCAGAGGATTCCTTTCAAATAGTATACGGTACCTTTCCTCGCTTTCCTTCAATGCTTGCTGAGCCATTTTATTCTTAGTTATATCTCTGCCTATGCCTACAATAATTTCGGGATCACCAAGTATTGAAAAACTCTCTGCCTCCATCCATATCCATTCGCCGTTCTTATTTCTTACCCTGAATTCAACCATCCCTTTGTTTCTCCAGTCTATTAATAAGGGCTTGTCATCAGGATGAACAAGAGTAAGCGGACCAAATTTTTTTAGTTCCTCAAACGTGTAACCAAATTTTGTCTCATAAGAAGGACTTAAATAAAGATACTCTTTATTTGAAACCATTGATATTAAATCACTTGTTTTCTCAGCAATCAATCTGAACCTTTCCTCTGTTTCACGAAAGGATTTTTCGACTTTAATCTTTTCCGTAATATCAAGGCATATTCCCAATAATCCGTCAGGTGTTTTATTGTTCTTCCTTAATGGAGCAAAATAAATTTCATAATTCTTGCCCCTGAATGAAGCATGACCTGCAATCATACTACCCTGCATAACCATAGAAATAACCCTGGTAATTGGAATATCTTTGCCGTCGTGCATTGTAACGAGTACGTCTCCCGCAATATCCAAAATCGACCTTCCGGCTAATTCGCTCCCGTCAAATCCGGCCATCCTTACAGCATCCCCTTCCTGAAGAATGAACCTGCCATTTTCATCCAGTTCAATAATTGCTACAGGTAAATTATTTATAATTGTTTTTAATTTGACCGATGAATCATAAAACTTTTCCTCGACCTTTCTTTTCTCTGTTATATCATTTAAAGTTATCAACTTTGCACTATAACCGTTATATATCAAAACAGAAGTGGAATATTCAAAGTAAATTATTTCTCCGGATTTATTTTTTAGTGAAACCTTACCGTTCTTATTTAACTGATTTTTCCAATCAGATATCAGATCGGGTAGTTTCAGATGTAAAAATTCCTCGGATGAGTATCCGATTGCATTTACTACAGCGTTATTAGCTGCAAGTATTGAATAATCATCTTCTTTGTAAATAATTACAGGTATCGGAATTTCCTCAAATAATAGTTTGTACTTTCTTCCGCTTATATCACCGGAATCATATTTTATATCCTTTATGCCTTCTTGATGATTATTCATTTGTGCTAACCGGTTGAAAGATAGAAGAACATTGTTTTCATCAAAGGAAATTGCCGATATATTAATAGGAGTCTCTCCATAAAAGGAGCCAAACTGAATCTTCTGATTAACTTTAATTGACTCCAACAAGGTTAATATCTTTCCTTGATCAACAGGACTAATAATTTCGAAGATATTATGAGTGACTTGCACCGGGAGAAGCAATGTTTGACTGAATATTTCATTATAGAATACGATGTTTCCATCTTGCTTGTCGACAATAAATGCAGGTTCCGGATTTATATCCAGCAGTTTTTGAATTTGTTCATTCTCCATACATTACCACTTTTCATATTAGATTTTTAAAAATCAACATATAATGGGAGTTTTGCAATTAAAAAATAACTCTATTGGAATATTAATAAAATGTAGGATTCCATTGTCACTTACCGGAATTAATCTGATAGTCGGCCCACAGATAAAAGAAAGTAAATAATTCCTTGTAATTTCAGCAATATAATCTGATGTTTAGCGTGTTGCCTGTCAGTTTAGCAATATTGGATGGTGGAGGCAATATATTAGGTAATAATAAAAGTAAGGGGACAATAAATTATGAAGTGGATAATGGCACATACCTTTGAAAATCAGTTGACCGGTAAATTAATTAATTACCGATCAATGAGGATAAATGACTTTAATATCTATTGAATACTTCAAATAATTTCTAACACTTCCCTCAGCCCAATCTTTTCAACAGATGTTTTCATTTCTTATAATATTTCATCGCCTCAGGTAATTCAGATTTTATATCATTTATTCTTGTTTGGTTTGCAGGGTGGTCACTTAAAAATACTGGCGGTGAACCATGACTTTGTAACTGCATTCTCTCCCAGAAAGTAAGTGCACCATTAGGATCATAACCTGCCATTGCCATAAATATTAATCCAAGATGATCGGCTTCGCTTTCCTGCGTTCTGCTGTATGGAAGCAGTACTCCGACCTCCGCTCCAACGCCATAAGCTGCCATAAATATCTGTTGGGTCTCCTGGGGTTTATTCTTTAAGGCTTCCGACAGGGCAACTCCTCCCAGTTGAGCAATCAATGCCTGACTCATTCTTTCGTCACCATGATGAGCTATTGCGTGAGATATTTCATGTCCTAACACAACTGCAAGTCCATTTTCATTTTGTGTGATTGGAAGTATTCCGGTGTACACAACTATTTTGCCCCCGGGCATACACCAGGCATTTGCTTCACTATCTTCAATAAGATGATATTCCCATTGATAATTCTTTATTTCGCCGGCAAGATTATTCTGTCTCAGGTATTCTTCAACAGCAGATGCTATTTTACTCCCCACTCGTTTTACCATTGCTACCTGCTCCGCATTATTACTTTCTCTATGCTCCTTTAAAAACTGATTATACTGGGCAAAACTCATTGAGAGCATCTCATTTTCGGGAATAAGCCTTAACTGTTTCCTCCCTGTAATCGGAACTGAGCTGCAGGCACTAAAAAAGAAAGTAAGCAAAAGTAACGTCAATAAGTAAATTTTTAATTTCTGCATATTTATGCTATCTCCTTATAATATTTATGATTATGAAGATATAAAACTTTACTTATGCCGTATATGACGATAGACAAAATTAATATTCCAAAAGTTTAGAAGCATGATTTGGTTGGTTTTCTCAAGATCTGGTTAAAAATCTACTCATTTAAAAGTTTCCATTTGTGAGATAACCGGTATAAGCTTTTAATTTAATTATAGTAATTTCGGTGGTAATATTATGGTTTAGTTCCGCAAATTTGATAAAATATTTTTCCAGTGTTTATTTAATCTGAAAGGAGATTTTTATGTCTATCCGTCCGGTAAGAAAAATATTAAAAGCTCAACCGACTATTGAAGGAGCAGGAGTTCATCTCCGGCGGGCTGTTGGATTTGGAGATCCTGCAGAGGTTGATCCTTTTTTATTATTAGATGATTTTCGGAATGAACGTCCTGAAGATTATCTGGCGGGTTTCCCTTGGCACCCTCACCGTGGGATTGAAACGATCACCTATGTTCTGGCCGGAAATGT
Source organism: Ignavibacteriaceae bacterium (assembly GCA_035456745.1). Lineage (GTDB taxonomy): Bacteria > Bacteroidota > Ignavibacteria > Ignavibacteriales > Ignavibacteriaceae > DATFVA01. The sequence continues at coordinate 3,804 of DATICR010000128.1, read as the reverse complement.
TGAACATGGAGACAGCATGGGAAATAAAGGAATTATATCCCCGGGAGATGTGCAGTGGATGACAGCAGGCAGCGGAATAATTCATCAGGAAATGCCTAAAGGAGACAAAACCGGAAGAATGCATGGTTTTCAACTCTGGGCTAATCTGCCCTCTTCACTTAAGATGACTACTCCGAGGTATCAGGAAATTAAATCAGTGGATATTCCGGAAGTAACAGATGATGACGGCACACATATACGACTGGTCTGCGGAGATTTTTGGGGAAAGAAAGGCCCTGTTGATGGAATAGCAGCTAATCCGACTTACATAGATGTAATGGTTCCTGCAGGAAAAAGAAAATCATTAAAAATAGATACCCGGAATAATGCTTTCGCATATGTCTTTACAGGGTCAGGGAAGTTTTGTAATGCTTCAGAGCCTCTTGCAGTGCCTACCGAAAGTGTCGGATGGCTTGATACGCACCCACCGGTTGAGGCGGATAACCGATCTTTAATTCTTTTCGATAGTGGGGATGAAATAACTGTGCAGGCCGGGGAAGAAGGCATCCGTTTTCTCCTTATTTCGGGTAAACCTTTGAAAGAACCTGTTGCCTGGTATGGACCAATAGTGATGAATACGCAGGAAGAACTAAGAAGAGCATTTAAAGAACTTCAGGAAGGTACATTTTTAAAGACCAAACAATAGTGAGCCGGTAATTTCGTGCAAATTACAAACCTGTATTTTCCGGAAGATTTATATTGAATGATAGTACATTTGTTGGAGTCTTGTTGGAACGGTTCTGAAACGGTTGTGGGACTATGTTTGTTGAATTATTAAAAAGTAAAATTCAGGAGTCCGGTAATCATTTATTGATACTGATAAATGATTTTTTGAAAATAAAGTATAAAACTTTTTCAGATTAATTACAAGATAGACCCGAAAATCTGATCAACATTATTCTTCATATATTTTATTAATTTTAGCTGTGATTATTTTTCTATTTAAATTTTATCTTACAGATTCACAATGTATTATATAATTAAAGTTCTAATCACAGCTATACTGGTAGTAGTAATTTCAGAATTAAGCAAGCGAAGTTCTTTCTGGGGAGGGATATTTGCATCGATTCCATTAATTTCCGTTCTTGCTTTTATCTGGCTTTATATTGATATCGGAAGCACTGAAAAAATTTCCAGACTTTCTTTCAGCATTTTCTGGTTGGTAATCCCCTCCTTATCATTATTCATAATTCTACCCGAGTTATTAAAATATAAATGGAATTTTTATCTTACACTTTTTATTTCTATTATGATTATGATTATATGCTATTATGTTATGATATTCATTCTTAACAAAGCGGGGATTAAAATCTGATATACCCATAACCGGAACTACCGCCTTTAATTTATTTTCTCTTTAACGGTAACTAACGAAGTATTTTCAATAACCCTGATTATATCTTCAATCCTTATCGGTTTACTTATATAATCATCCATTCCGATATCAAAACATTTTTCTTTTGCTTCAACAGTTGAATCGGCAGTTAAAGCTACAATCCGGGGTCTGTTATTTTTATATATTTCTATTATTTTCCTCGTGGCTGCAAACCCATCCATTTTTGGCATATGAACATCCATAAGGATTAAATCGTAAGAATTCTCAGCTAATGATTCCAATACCATCATACCGTCAGATACGACATCGGCTTTATATCCAAGTTTATCTAATATTCTCAAAGCAACTTTTTGATTGACAAGGTTATCCTCAGCTAACAAAATATTAAGTGGGAATTTGTCGGAAAAATTATTAAAATGATTAGTGCCATTTGATTTCTTGACTTCCAGTGATTTACTCAACAGGGAATTCACTAATTTATAAAGTTGTTTATGCTTCACAGGTTTATTAAGATATGCTGAAAAAAGCTCAAGTGTACTTGATTGAACTTCATTATGCACCAGAGAGGTCAGAAGAATCATGGGCATTTTTTCTTCTGTATTCATATTATTTATTTTCTCAGCCAACTCTTTACCGTTCATTCCGGGCATACACATATCAATCAAGGCTATATCAAACCTGTAGTCATAAAGAATTTCAATCGCACCTTCACCTGAATCTGTATCCACCGGCGTCATTCCCCACGATTTCACGAGTGAACAAAGCATATGCCTGTTTGAAGAATTGTCGTCAACTATTAAAATTCTCTTGTTTTTTAATGAAATTAAATTCTCTGATTCCGCTGTCATTGGTTCACAATCAGCTTTAATAGCTCTAATAAAGAAATCAAATACCGAACCTTTATGCAGTTCACTTTTAACAGAGATTTCACCCCCCATCAGATTGACCAGTTTCTTGCAAATTGCCAGACCTAATCCGGTACCACCATAATTTTTTGTAGTTGAAGAATCGGCCTGAGAGAATGACTGAAATAATTTTCCTATGGAACTCTCAGGCACGCCAATCCCAGTATCTCTGATTGAAAAATTGATGAAGTGAAAATCATTATCAGATTTAATGAGTGAAACGCATAAGGATACTTCACCTTCACGAGTAAATTTAATACCATTACTTATTAAATTGATGAGAACCTGTCTCAGCCTTGTAATATCACCCACAATCATCCTGGGAACATTTTCATCAATCATATATATTAGCTCAAGCCCCTTACGGTTTGCCCGTTCAGAATTCAATTCAATAGCTTCCTCAACACATTGGTACAGATTAAAAGGCAATTCCTCCAGATCAATTTTCCCCGCCTCAATTTTTGAAAAATCCAGAATGCCATCAATTAAACTTAAGAGTGCTGCGCCGCTCATGCGGATTGTATCTACAAATTCCAACTGTTCTTTATTTAATTCTGTTCCTATAAGAAGTTCTGACATTCCTATCACGCCGTTCATAGGAGTACGGATTTCATGACTCATACTGGCAAGAAATTCACTCTTGGCTTTACTCGCTTTTTCGGCAGATTCCTTAGCGATAATTAATTCTTTTTCTATTTTTTTTCTTCCATTTATTTCTTCAATTAGTTCTTTGCTTCTTTCCTCAACCTTTTGTTCAAGTATCAATTCACGTTTAACAATAGTCATTACACGATACTTATATAAAAGATAAACCAGAGCAACAAAAATCAGGAACAAAATTATATAAAAATAAATGGTCTGGTAAAAATGCGGTTTAAGCCTAAAACTAATAGAAACTGATTTGGAAGTAAGACCATGACTTCCCTTTTCATTCGACATTACTTTAAAAGTATAATCACCGGGTGGAATGTTGGTATAAAATGCTTCCCTGCGTTTTCCTCCATCAATCCAGTCCTTATCAAAACCTTCCAGTTTATATCTATACTTTATTTTCTCCAGTGATTTATAACTAAGTGCGGCGAAGTAAAATTCAAGCTCTCCATTTCCAGGTTCTACAATAATATCAGAATTAATATCATAATTCTTTCCATTCGCCTTAAAGCTTTCAATAACCATATTTGGTATTACCCCGTCAGAATCCAGTGTAGATGGATCTATCATAGCAACTCCCTTTATAGTAGGAAACCATAATTTACCATCTTTTGTCTTAGTGCAGGATGGGAAACCATTATTACATTCAGTAGTTGCCATTCCTTCTGCTGTTCCAAATACCAGTGCTGATAATTTGTGCTTGATACCCATATCAATTTTATCAAATTCATTTTTACTAACCCTTATTAACCCAATATTCGAACCCATCCAGAGATATCCAAAATCATCTTCAACAACGGAATAAATTAATTTTGAAGGTAGTCCATCATTTTCTGTATAGGAGTAAACCTTATTGTCAGCAATCTTACAGAG
>DATICR010000127.1:0-8895 GCA_035456745.1 Ignavibacteriaceae bacterium | reverse complement strand
AAGGGTTAATTTTGAAGATTAAATTTTAACCGCTAACTGAGGAAAAAATGGTCAAATTCGCGGGTGTGGACTATTATAATATAAATTCCCTTCTGTCTGAAGAAGAATTTATGATCAGAGATACTGTGCGCGAATTTGTGTCCGGAGAAGTAATCCCAATCATTGAAGAATATAACCGCAAAGCTCAGTTTCCGATGAAACTTATCCCTCAGATGGCCCAGCTTGGTCTATTTGGCGCAAACCTTCCTCAGAAATATGATTGTGCTGAAATGAATAATGTTGCTTATGGATTGGTTATGCAGGAGCTTGAAAGAGGTGACAGCGGGTTAAGGAGTTTCGTATCTGTTCAAAGTGCTCTGGTGATGTATCCAATATTTACTTTCGGCAGCGAAGAACAAAAAGATTACTGGTTGCCGTTGCTTGCGAGAGGAGAGAAGATAGGATGTTTCGGATTAACAGAACCTGATTATGGATCCAATCCAGGGGGTATGATTACCAAAGCGGATAAAGTAGATGGCGGGTACAGACTAAATGGTGCAAAAATGTGGATAACAAACGGTACTATTGCAGATATTGCCGTAGTTTGGGCTAAGCTCGACGGAATAGTAAAAGGATTTCTCGTCGAGAAATCATTCGATGGTTTTACCGCACCAGAAATGAAGGGTAAGCACTCTCTGAAAGCATCAGTAACTTCAGAATTAATTTTTGATAATGTATTTGTCCCTGAAAAAAATCTTCTTCCTAAGACCGTGGGTTTAAAGAATGCTCTTATGTGTTTAAATCAAGCAAGATATGGAATAGCATGGGGAGTAGTAGGAGCTATGATGGCCTGCTATGATTCAGCTCTTAATTATGCGAAAACAAGAGTACAATTCAGCAAACCGATTGCTGCATACCAGATAACTCAGGAAAAACTGGTATATATGCTGACTGAAATAACAAAGGCACAGTTATTAAACTTACAATTGGGAAGAATGAAAGATAACGGTACCATGAAGTATACACAAGTATCGCTGGCTAAAAGAAACAATTGCGAAAAGGCACTTGAAATTGCAAGAATAGCGAGAGAAATCTTAGGAGCTAACGGCATACTTGACGAATATCCTGTAATGAGGCATTCCGCAAATCTTGAATCCGTGAAAACATATGAAGGAACACATGAGATGCATACATTAATTGTTGGAGAAGATATTACCGGATTCCCGGCTTATGAATAAAAAGATCATTATATATTTGCGGTTTTTTTTCGCGACCACAGTTAAAAAATTATTAGCGTCTTGAATAATCAGAAAGAATGGAATGAAACAAACATATAACATAAAAGAAGGTTTAACATTTGATGATGTTTTATTGGTTCCCGGTAAATCCTCAGTTCTTCCGCGGGAAGTTGATCTGACAACATATTTAACAAGGGAAATCAAATTAAATATACCTATAATATCTGCAGCGATGGATACAGTGACTGAAGCATCTCTGGCTATAGCCCTGGCGAGGCAGGGAGGAATCGGTATTCTACATAAAAATATGTCTATTGAGGAGCAAAGCATCGAAGTTGATAAGGTGAAAAGATCAGAGAGTGGAATGATCCAGAATCCGGTCACATTACGTCCGGAGAAAACGATAGGTGAAGCACTTGGAATAATGGGGAAATACAGAATTTCCGGAATCCCAATTGTGAATGATGGTGGTAAACTAGTTGGAATATTAACAAACCGGGATTTAAGATTTGAGCCTAATAAAAAAGCCAGAATAAAAGATCTTATGACTACTGAAGGATTAATTACTGCTCCGGTAGGTACGACTCTGGAAATGGCAGAGAAACTGCTTCAAAAATATAAAATTGAAAAGCTCCCAGTTGTTAACAAGGAAGGAATATTGAAGGGATTAATTACGTTCAAGGATATCCAGAAAAAGAAGAAGCATCCCAACGCATGTAAAGATGAACATGGTAGGTTAAGAGTGGGAGCAGCTGTAGGTACCTCCTCTGATACAATTGATAGAATTGAATCGCTGATAAAAGCAGGTGCGGATGTAATTGTTATTGATACTGCACATGGACATTCGACAGGGGTGATTAAAACAGTAAAAGATATTAGGAGAAAATTTAAATATACGCAGTTAATTGCCGGTAATATTGGAACTTATGAAGCTGCAGTTGATTTATTAAATTGTAAAGTCGATGCATTGAAAGTCGGTATTGGTCCGGGATCGATTTGTACGACTCGCGTTGTTGCAGGAGTAGGGATTCCACAGATAACAGCTATACAGGATGTACATCGTGCCACCAAAAACAGAGGGATTCCACTAATTGCTGATGGTGGAATTAAGCAGACTGGCGATGTGCCAAAAGCATTGGCAGCGGGAGCAGACTCTGTAATGATCGGCGGTTTGTTTGCAGGAGTTGAGGAAAGTCCGGGTGAAACGATCTTATTTGAAGGCAGAAGCTTTAAACATTACAGAGGAATGGGATCTCTTTCTGCAATGAAACAGGGAAGTAAAGATCGGTATTTTCAGGAATATGAAGAGGATGTAACCAAGCTTGTTCCGGAAGGCGTTGAAGGAAGAGTACCATATAAAGGTCCTTTAACCGATACGGTATATCAACTGACCGGTGGACTAAGAGCTGCAATGGGTTATTGCGGAGTGAAAACTATTGAACAGTTGAAAACCAAAACAAAGTTTATTAAAATTACAATTGCCGGGTTGCGGGAAAGTCACCCTCACGATGTAATTATTACGAAGGAATCACCCAATTATCATTCGTAATTATTATTAAAAAGAAATTTGAAATATTCGATGGTGTCATTAAACAAGGGAGACTATGTTTAAAGTACTCGTAATAGCGTACTATTTTCCTCCTATGGGGTTGAGTGGTGTCCAGCGTACGCTGAAATTCGTGAAGTACATGAAAAAATATAACTGGGAACCTGTCGTTCTTACCACAACTCAGACCGGTTACTTCGCACACGATAATTCTTTATTGAAAGAAGCTGAGAATTCCGGTATAAAAATAGTGAGGGTTGGCGGAAAAGATATCAATTCCAGACTTTCCGGTAAAGGGACTGTAAAGATGCCTTCTGAAATAATCAGGAAGATCCTGAGCAGATTAAGCTATTCATTATTTATTCCGGATAATAAAATCAGCTGGACACGGAATGCTATTATCAAAGCACGTGAAATTCTGAAATCAGAAGATATCGAAATGATTTTTGTAAGTGGCCCTCCTTTCTCTTCTTTCACTATGGCAGCAGATTTAAAGGAAGAATTTAATCTCCCTCTTATTGTGGACTATCGCGATCTATGGTATGGGAGCCAGTTTGCTTTTTATCCTACTCCTATTCATAAGTACCTTCATAAAAAAAAGGAGTACAGGGTATTGAAAGCGGCTGATAAGATAGTAACCACTAACCGGAAGGTCAAAGAAAAAATCTTAAGTTATTATAAATTCCTGACCTTCGAAGACATATACATAATTTCACATGGGTATGATCCGCAGGATTTTGAGAACCTGGTTCCTGATAAGAAGACCAATCAAAAAATGATTCTTACATATTCAGGAATATTTTATGAATTTATCACACCCAAATATCTCCTGAAAGCATTTAAGAAATTAAGCATAGAAAGACCGGATATTGCGGCAAATATTGAATTGCATTTTGTTGGTATTCTCAGGAAAGAAAACGAAAGGTTAATAAAAAAACTTGATTTACAGTCATTCATTAAGCAATTTGGATATCTGGATCATAAGGATGCATTGGTTAAAGTAATTTCAAGTGATGTATTATGGCTGATGGTAGGCAGAGCAAGAAATATAGAAACCCATTCCGCCGGAAAATTATATGAATATTTCGGTTCACGAAAACCAATTCTTGCATGTCTTCCGAACGGTGCTCTAAAAAGTGCAACAGAAGAATATGGTGCCTGTATAATAACAGAACCTGATAATATTGAACAGATAAAGAACGCTTTATATACATTTTTCGAATTATATAAGAATCATAATCTGCCTTTGCCAAATGAGGAGTTTGTTGAAAGGCACAGGAGAGATTATTTAACAGAGTTATTAACCAAACAATTTCAATTTTTAATAAAAGCTGAAATTTAAAAATGAATGTACTTGTAATTGGATCGGGGGGAAGGGAGCATGCTCTTGCCTGGAAAATATCACACAGTAAATCGTTAGATAAATTGTTTATTAGTCCCGGTAATCCCGGAACCGCTATGCTCGGTACGAATGTTGAAATTAAAAGCCGTGATGACTATCTGCAATTTTGCCGTGCGAATGAGATTGCTCTTGTAGTTATAGGACCTGAACAACCTCTCGTTGAAGGTCTGGCGGATTTTCTCAGGATGAATGATATCAAAGTGTTCGGACCCGATCAGAACGCAGCAGAAATAGAGGGACATAAGTCATTTGCGAAATATTTAATGAAAAAATATGGTGTTCCGACAGCTTTATATAAGGAATTCGAATTCACAGAAAATGAAAATGCTTTGAGTTATTTAAGCAACATCAAATATCCGGTTGTAATTAAAGCAGATGGTCTTGCTGCAGGAAAAGGAGTGATTATCTGTAAAAATTCAGATGAGGCAAAAGCATCGTTAAAGGATATTTTTGTAAATAAAATTTTTGGTGAAGCAGGAGATAAAATTATTATAGAGGAATTTCTTGAAGGAGAAGAAGCATCAATTCTTGCGATTACTGATGGTGATGACTTTGTGCTGCTTCCGTCTTCGCAGGACCATAAAAGAATTGGCGATAATGATACGGGAAAAAATACGGGTGGGATGGGAGCCTATTCACCTGCTCCGGTAGTCACTGAGTCTGTATTGTCTGAAGTAGAGAAAACAATTATAAAACCAGTTCTCTCCGGGATGAGGAAAGAAGGACGAAAATTTTCAGGATGTCTTTATGCCGGATTGATGATTACGTCTGAAGGTCCAAAAGTTGTTGAATTTAACTGCCGGTTCGGAGACCCTGAGACTCAGGCCGTACTTCCGCTTGTAAATGGTGATTTTCTTAAACTTCTTTATTCTTCAGCAACAGGCAAGATAGATAAAAATGCTGTTGATTATTCCGGGGGTACAGCTATATGTGTTGTGGCCGTTTCATCAGGTTATCCTGATAAATATCTGAAAGGATTTGAGATTAAAGGTCTTGATAATTATCCCCCGCAGATAATTATCTTTCACGCCGGTACAAAGGAAAAGGAAGGAAAAGTAATAACTTCAGGCGGCAGAGTAATAGGGGTGACCGCATTTCTTGACAAAAATGATCTTCAAAAAGCCCGGATATTAGCTTATAGGGCACTTCAGCGTATAGAATTTGAAGGAATGTATTATCGACATGATATTGGGATGAAAGCTTTTAAGTAAAATGATAATTTATGAGCAAGTAATCCAGATCGTGGCCTACCTCATCGGCAGTCAGTAAGCCTATTAAGAAATATTTTGATTGTCAGCTTACCGCGCTACAATCATAGTATTCTGTAATTTTTACTGATTTTGATTGAATTTTAATTCAAGAACTCCCTAAGATCAATCAAGGGATAACAAGCGGTTGTTCGGCCTCATATCGGCCTCATTGCAAATCAGAAATAATCTATATTGAAATCTGGTATGATTAATGAAATGCCCTTACATTTACATTTGCGCTTGACGATTTACGAAACATTTATGATTTAAGTTTCAATAAATTTCGATAGGAAAATAAGGATATCTGGATTTTATGTCAAGGCCTACACCATTAACGATTGAAGATTGACGATTTACATTTTTAGTGAATTATTAAGTTTAAGATGGGGAAAGAATTGCGGGGAATCTTATTGCCAAAGTTTATTCTAATTCTGTAGTTCAGATGTAATTTTATCACTTCATTTTTATCTTTTTAGAGTTTAGTTTTGATAAAACTAAATCTTTATGATTCCATTACACGTACATTCATACTATACATTACTTAAGGGCACTGCGCGTATTGAGGAGTTAATCGAAGCAGCCAGGAAAAATCACCTTAGTTCATTGGCCCTGACAGACACAAATGGAATGTATGGTTTAATTCCGTTTGCCAAATCAGCTTCTGAAAATGGAATTAAGCCAATACTCGGCTGTGTAATTGATCAGCCAAATGATGAGTCTGTTTATGCAATTCTTTTGGCAAGGAATAATTCCGGCTACGAAGATATTTGCAAGATTATAACTTCAAGAAAATTAAATGATAATTTTGACCTTGAATCATTAATTAGCCAGCCCTTGGAAAATTTATATATCATCACACCTTCAATTAAACTTCTTAAAAAAGCAGGGCAGAGGCATAATGTATTCGCTGAGTTAATATTAACTGAGAGGAATAAAAAAGATGCACGCATATTATTTGCTTATCTTACTGAAAATAAAATCAGGTATGCAGCAACCAACCCCGTATATTTTCTGAATGCCGGCGATTATGAGCTGCATAAAGCGGTCTCTGCTATCAGATTAAATAAAAATCTTGACAATTTATCAGATGAAGATATTGTTGATAGTGAATTTTATTTCAAGGATAATCGTGATCTGGAAAAAATGTTTGCCAAAGTTTCTGACGCTTTTAAAAATTCAGAATATATAGCAAGCGACTGCAATGTAGATCTTCATTTAAAAGAATATAAATTTCCCATTTTTGCGACTCCTGATGGAAAAGATTCTTACTCGCTTCTCTGGGAAAAATGTTTTGAAGGTTTGAACAGACGTTATTCTCCGGTTACCGATGCTGCCGTAAACAGATTAAATATGGAAATCCAGGTAATTAAGGAAATGAACTTTGTTGATTATTTCCTGGTTGTCTGGGATATAGTCAAAGAAGCAAAGAAGAGGGGAATGGTTACAATAGGAAGGGGTTCTGCGGCCAACAGTATTGTATCATATTGTCTTGGTCTGACAGATGTTGATCCTATTAAGTACGATCTATACTTCGAGAGATTTTTAAATAAGGGAAGAAGCAGTCCTCCGGATGTTGATATAGATTTTTCGTGGAAGGAAAGAGATGAAATAGTAAAATATGTTTTTGATAAATATGGTTATGAAAATGTAGCAATGATTTCCACGACCGTTACATTTAAAGCAAGATCTGCTTTCAGGGAAATAGCAAAAGCATATGGACTGACCAATGAGGAGATATCCAAATACAGCAAATTTATTCCATGGACAGATGCAAGAAATTTAACAAATCTTTCGGTCATGTTTCCGGAAGCGAAAGCTCTGAATTTTAAAATTGAACCATGGAAATCAATAATTAATCTGGCGTCAAGACTGGCTGGATTTCCCCGTCATCTCAGTATACATCCGGGAGGAATAATCATCACTCCAAAGCCAATTACTACTTATACTGCACTGGAATATGCCAAAAACAAAGGTCTCGGTTTAATCATTACCCAGCCAGACATGTATTCCATTGAAGATCTTGGTCTGGTCAAAATTGATCTTTTAAGTCAACGTTCTCTTGGAGTTTTAAGGGATACCCTGGATACAATTCAAAGAAATAGTTAAAAAGGAAGCTGCGGAGGGGTTTCTGTTTTATCCTTAAGAATGGAAAGATAATAAGAACCATTTATCGTGAGTAAGATAAAACCAAGCAGTATAATAAAATCTTCAAGCAGTTTTTGAACACCAACCTTACTTCCGTCAGCTGTTCCAAAACAACCACAGTCAATATTAAGTCCTCTGGCAAGAGCTATTATAATTGCAGCGATAAATACTACCATCAATAAACTTCCTAGAAGAGCACTCTCCTTAACAAATAGTCCGACTAAAAGAAAAATGCCGATGATTATTTCCATCCAGGGGATAATAAGAGCAAAAAGATTTAAGGATTCATCAGGTAGAATTTTATAATTTTGAATAGACTTTACAAAATAGTCAAGATCCGTCATTTTCGTTAATGCAGAAAAAATAAATAAGAAGCCGAGAATTACACGTATGGTAAGCAGTAAATATTTATTGCCGAAAAATTTTTTCATTAATTAAGCTTTATATCCGAACTTGAGGTAACGACAGGATAACCGCTTTTCTCCCATTCCTCCCATCCGCCAAAAAACACAAATACTTTTCTAAAACCCTTTGCAAACAGTTCATTACCCAACCTGATGCTCATGTCGCAATCGGCGCCTTCGCAATAAGTAACAATTGGTTCTGATTTATCCACATCATCAAGACGGTGTAAAAATTCATCTAAAGCGAAATATGGTACATTTATAGCTCCTGCAATATGACCTTTTTGAAACAGTTCCACATCCCTGGCGTCAATAAATACAATTTTATCTCTATATAATTCGTATGCCTGCGACAGGGAAATAAGTCGTGGCTGATTAAATACGTCCTTAGTCAGATTACTTAAATTCAGTTCATCATCTTTCTGGTAAATGTTCTTCTGATTTGTCCCGGCCTGACCAGTCTGAACATTCGAATCATCTGAAAAATCATATTCGGGGGAAATTTGATCATTAATTTTATCTTTATTTTCTTCAACTGCTATTTTATTACGATCTTTCCGGGGATTTTTATCGGCAAGTAAATTTCCCGAAGTATCTAAGGGAGAATTGCTGACGCTTTGATCCTGAAGAGCAAAATTATTTGTTTTATTAATTAAAGGCAGGCTGTTGGGCTGCAAAAAGTTAATTATAAGTGCAAGTATAATTGTAAAAACTATAATTAAAACAACTCTTAAGAATGAAATTCGCATACTAACTTTCTATAATATAACATAATAATTTCGCGCTGCGAATAGGAGAATTATAAAAGGAATTTTTATGAACGCTCAAATAATATGAAAATTGAGAATTAAATTCTATATCATTTTTATTTAATTTTAAATAAACCGTAATGGTTGATTTAATCATTTTTTGAAATCCTGTCAACAATTCT
>DATICR010000126.1:0-14280 GCA_035456745.1 Ignavibacteriaceae bacterium | reverse complement strand
TCGGTTGTTTGACCAGAAAGAGTCCTTCCGCTTAAATCCACAATGGTTCCGGAAATAATAAGCGGGATTTCTTTCTTTATTTCATTAAGATATTCCTCTGTTGCATATATAGCAGCTTTAGCATTTAAAGTATCAAAGATGGTTTCAATAAGGAGGATATCGACACCGCCGTCGATCAGTCCTTTTACTTGATTATAATATGCATTCATCATTTCATCGAATGTAACCGACCGAAACCCGGGATCATTCACATTGGGTGAAAGAGAAAGAGTTTTATTTGTCGGTCCCAGACTACCGGCAACAAATCTGGGTTTGTTTTTTGTCCTTTGGGTAAATTCATCTGCGGCTTTACAAGCAAGCTTTCCGGCCGAGAGATTTATTTCATATACCAGTTCTTCAGTTTTATAATCCCCCTGGGATATTGCTGTTCCATTAAAAGTATTGGTCTCAATTATATCTGCACCTGCTTCGAGATAAGCACGGTGAATATTCAGAATTATATCCTGCTGAGTAAGATTCAGTATCTCATTATTTCCTTTTAAATCCTTAACATGATTTTTAAATCTTTCTCCGCGGAAATTTTCTTCTGATAATTTATGCTTCTGAATAAGAGTTCCCATTGCTCCATCAAAGACCAGTACTCTCTCTTTCAGAAGCTTCTTAAGTATATTAAATTTTGATTCCATCAGATCTTAACAGACATATAAATTTGGTTTATTTTTGTTTTTGTCGATAGCTTTATAAAGTTTACAAATATAATTAAATTGCTTTCTATTAAAAATCTATTATTGTATATAAATTAAGTCCATATGATAATTGTTACCGGCGGGGCAGGTTTTATCGGGAGTGCTGTAATCTGGCAGCTTAATAATCTTGGGAAGACAGATATTCTTATAGTTGACGAATTGGGCATGACGGATAAATGGAAGAATCTCGTTCCCTTAAAGTTTTATGATTTTATGAATAAGCTGATCTTCATTGAGAACCTTAATAAAATGGGTTTTAAGATTGAAGCAATAATTCACATGGGAGCAAACTCATCAACCACGGAACGGAATGCAGATCATCTGTTGGTCAATAATTATGAATATTCCAGAAAATTAGCCGAGTTTTGTATTCAAAGGGATATCCGATTCATTTATGCTTCTTCGGCTGCTACTTATGGAGATGGCTCTAAGGGATTTGAAGACCGTGAAGATGTTTCTTATTCACTCCGCCCGTTAAATATGTACGGCTATTCTAAAAATCTTTTCGATATTAAAGCCTACAGGGAAGGGTGGTTCAATAAAATCGCCGGGATAAAATATTTTAATGTTTATGGACCTAATGAATATCATAAAGGAAACATGCGAAGTGTGGTGCATAAGGCTTTTGAACAAATAAGAGATACAGGAAAAGTCAGGCTGTTCAAATCAATGAATCCGAAATATAATGACGGCGAACAGATGAGGGATTTTGTTTATGTAAAGGATGCAGTAAATATGACGCTTTTCTTCCTTGAAAATAAACGTGTCTCTGGAATTTTCAATGCTGGTTCAGGTAAGGCAAGAACATGGAATGATCTTGTTAATGCATTATTCAAAGCATTAAACCGCAAGCCGGTTATTGAATATGTAGAACTTCCTGCGGAAATCGCTGACCGTTATCAGTATTTTACGGAAGCTAATATCGATAGGATAAAAAATGCCGGTTATTCCGAAGAAGTAACTTCTCTTGAAAACGGAGTAACCGACTATGTTAAAAATTACCTGTTGAAAGACCTCTACCTGGGGTATTAATTATAAGGAACTTCATCATCATCGTCGAATAAATCATCTTCGTCTTCGTCGAAATCAAAGTCTTCTTCATAAACATCATCCTCATCTAATTCATCCTCATCTGGTTCTTCTTCTGGCTCATCTTCTTCGTCCTCATCCTTATAGTAATCGTCTTCCTCTTCTTCATTCTCATCATCTTCCTCGTCGTAATCATCACCCTCATTACGGGATGCTAAAAAAGCTCCCCGTTCCTCTTCATACTCTTTGGAGTTAAGCCCTAAGGGAATCTGTTGAAATTCTTCGGAGAAATTCATCTCACCACTCATTATTATAGGTCTCCTTATTTTTAAATTAATTCCAAAAAATTATACTCTAATATTTTCAAAATATTTTAAAGTGCAAAGTCAAATTAAAGTTAATTTCTGATAAAATATACCTATGATTTTGAGCATATTTTTTATTTCCTTTCGGATAACATAAATTAGCTTAATAAAATTGTCAATATCATTCAACAACACTGCAAGAAATAATGAAGCTCGCAACATTGTGTTATGTAATGGATAAAAATAATAATTCAACACTTATGATCCATCGGATAAAAAAAGAAAATGACTACCATGAAGGAAAATGGAACGGACTTGGCGGTAAATTTGAGGCCGGGGAAAGCCCTGAAGAGTGTGCAATAAGAGAAATAAAGGAAGAATCCGGATTGCTCGTAAAATCGCTCCGGATGCGCGGTTTTATAACATTTCCTGATTTTGATGGTGTGGATGATTGGTATGTCTTTATATTTACAGCTGATGATTATAAAGGCACTCTGATTGATTCGCCTGAGGGGAAACTTGAATGGATTCCAAATAAAAAGGTAACAGGCCTTAATTTGTGGGAAGGAGATAAAATTTTTCTTGAATGGCTTTATCAGGATAAATTTTTTAGCGCAAAGTTTAATTATGAAAACGGAAAGTATAAAGATTATTCCGTTTGTTTTTATTAATTTTTTTTAATTAGCAAATAATATCCATAAAATGACATTTTTAAGTAAGTAACAGGAGAGATGTGAGAATTCATAGAATTAATTAATCAAAAATTTTCAATACAATCTTTCCGGTATTTTTATTTGCTTCCATATATAGATGGGCTTTTGCAACATCTTTCCAATTAAATACTTTATCGATGACTGGTTTTAATACTCCGTCTCTGAATTTCTCATATGCATATTCATAAAACTCATTATTCAATTTAATCTGATAGTCCCTGGTTCTGCCTCTAAGATTTGATCCTATAATTGTCAATCTTTTCGAAAGGATTGACCCGATATTCGCATTTTCCATTTTAGTTCCCCCAAGAGTAGCAAGCATAATTAATCTGCCATCAAACGTCAATGATTTCAAGTTTTGCATAAAGTAGGGGCCTGCTAAAAAATCTATTATTACATCAACACCTTTCCCTTCAGTTAATTGCGTTACTTTTTCCTCAAAATTTTCATTTTTATAGTCTATTGCTGCCTTAGCTCCCAAATTCAGACACATGCTATGTTTTTCTTTTGAGGCAGTAATGTAAATTACACTACCAATGATTTTTGCCATTTGAATTGCGGCTGTCCCGACTCCGCTGCCTCCCGCGTGAATTAATATTTTTTCACCTTTCTTTAGTTTGGCGTGCCAATACAACGCCTGATAGGCAGTTAAAAAAACTTCGGGTATAGCCGCTGCTTCTTCATAACTTAAGTTAGATGGAATAGGATTGGCCATCCTTTCATCAATTACTGCAAATTCGGCATTCCCTCCTCCGGGTACCAGTCCGAATATCTTATCACCTTTTTTCCATTTTTCAACTTTGTTTCCTGCACTAAAAACTTCCCCGGCAATTTCCAAACCAAGTATCTCACTCACTCCTGCCGGAGGAGGGTACTTTCCCTGCCGCTGCATTATATCAGCCCGGTTTAACGCTGCAGCATAAACTTTAACTAAAATTTCATTTCCTTCCGGTTTGGGAGTTGATACCTCCCCGATTTCTAATTCTTCAACTCCCCCTGGTTTTCTGACTATGACTGCCTTCATAATTTTATCTTTTTTAGGAATTTATCAATATGCTCGTTTACTGCCCAGGGATTCTCTACCGGACTTAAATGCCCGGCATCAGGTATTGTATAAAATTCCGAGTTACTGATCTTATTTTTCATCTCCATCATTACTGTGGGAGTTGTAAGTTTATCTTCCTCGCCGCATAGAATAAGTACCGGTAACTGAAGTTTCGTTAAATAATTCGTTGTATCTGTCCTGGCAGCCATTGCCAGAAGGCACCCTTTTATTCCGGATGAGGAAAAATATTCTGAACGCGAAATCATTTCTCCGACAAGTTCTCTTTTATTTTTACGGGATTTTTCACAAAAACAATTTTGAATAAATTCGTTAACATAAGACTTAACCCCATTTAAGTTTATTTTTTGTATTCCGATTGCCCTGTTAATTTTTCCCTCATTACTATCTGCTCCCGACCTAGTATCGCAGAGAATAAGACCGCTGAATTTTTCTTCAATTTTTTCCACAGCTCTTAAAGCAATATATCCCCCCATTGAAAATCCGCAGATAATAGGTTTCTTTAATTTCAATTCATCTATGATCATTTCAAGATCATCAACAAACAATTCTATTGTATATTGACCGTCTCCTGGGACAGAATCGCCCAATCCTCTTACATCATAAGTAACACAGAAATAATTTTCATTGAAACAGGTTATCTGGTTATTCCACATATGGTGATCAAATGGGAAACCATGAATGAAAACGATGGGAATTTTCTCGTCGTCCCCCTCAAAGTGAATCGAGATTTCATTTTTCTTTATATTCATATATCATCGTAAAATTTTTTCTTTACAAAATAAGGATAATCTAATGAAAGCAAAATTTTTAGCCGTGTTATTAATTATTTTGTTTGTGTCTCAGATTAACTTTGCTCAAAAGGACTCTGTTAAATTATACACCTGGGTACCGGTGGCTGTAGTTGGACTTAATCTTAGCCAGATAGCGTTAAGTAACTGGACGCAGGGGGGTGATAATTCATTGGCTATTTCTTTTCTCGGGACTGGCGGATTAAAATATTATACAGAAGTCTGGAAATTTAAAAATGATCTGAAGCTGGCATATGGCAGAACAAAACTTGGAAGCCAGGATTATCGAACTACTGATAATGAACTTTATCTGGAAAGTGTATTATCACGTACTTTCGGTTGGGCGGTTGATCCTTATGTAAGTAATATTGTAAGAACTGCCCTTGGACCAGGTTATAAGTATGACAATGACTCTGCAGTTGCAGTTGCAGGATTTTTTGATCCCGGATATTTAACCCAGAGCATTGGCTTTACTTATGATAAGCTTGAGAGTTTTACAACAAGGTTGGGATTTGCGGTTCAGGAAACATTTACAAATAAATACACGCAATATGCAGATGATCCCGCAACTCCTGAAATAGAAAAAACAAAGGTAGAAACCGGATTGGAATCTGTAACTACAGCAGAACTCACCCTGCAGCAGAACCTTCTGTATAAAAGTAATCTGCGATTGTTTACCCGCTTTGATCATATGGACATTTGGGATGTGAGATGGGATAATGCATTTGTTGCTAAAATCAATGACTATGTAAATGTTAATTTTTCATTCCTTCTGATATATCAAAAGGATCAATCTTTAAAGACACAGATTAAAGAAGCTTTACAGCTCGGTTTGACTTATACTCTACTGTAATATTCGGAGGGAGTGTGAGAATTCAAGGCATCATTTGAAAAGTTTCTTATGTTTTTAATTCAGCCCTCAACTAATGTGTGTGCTTGAATCGTTTTTTATTTGAAAGTTATTTTATAAAAATGAAATACCTGAAATTCAGATTTTATTTATGAAGATAGCGTTTGTTTCTTCTGAAGTATTTCCCTTTGCTAAAACCGGCGGATTGGCCGATGTGGCGGGAGCGCTTCCAAAGGATCTGGCTAGACTTGAACACAATGTGAAAGTCTTTATGCCGAAATATAATTTTGTCGACGAGGACAAATATAACCTGAAATACTGCTGGGAGATAGGAGAGATACCGGTTAAGGTAAACGGTATATTGAGATTTATTCATCTTCACCAGGCAAAAATGCCGGATTCTAATGTAGAAGTAAATTTTATTGACTGTCCACATTATTTTTTCAGGGGACAGGTTTATACTGATGATCCTGATGAAGGGGAAAGATTCATATTATTTAATAAGGGTGTTATAGAAGTTTTACAACGGCTGAAATGGTCACCCGACATTATTCATTGTAATGACTGGCAGGCAGGTCTGCTTCCGTTATTCATTAAATATAATTATAGCTGGGATAAACTATTCGATAAAACGACATTTCTTTTTACAATTCATAATATTGGATATCAGGGGATATTTCCCCTTAAAACACTGTCATTTGAGGATATAAATAAAGAATTGGTTTATACCGGCGGTCCGGCAGAAATATATGGGAATATTAACTTCATGAAAGCAGGAATAGTATTATCAGAAATAATTAATACGGTTAGCCCCACCTATGCTAAAGAAATCCTGACTCCGGAATATGGGGCGGGATTGGAAAATGTGCTAAAGACGCGGGAAAAGGATCTTTATGGAATATTGAACGGAGTAGATTATAACACCTGGGATCCCTCAACTGATAAATTAATTCCTTTTAGATTTAATCCCCGATATCTTTCAGGTAAAACGAAAAATAAGATTTTTCTTCTTGAACATTTTCATCTCGAATATGATCAGGATGTTCCCCTCATCGCTATAATTTCACGGCTGGTGTCACAGAAAGGATTTGATATAGTAGCAGATGCAATAAATTTATTAATGAATTTAAATGCTCAGTGGATAATAATTGGAAACGGGGAAGATAAATATGAACAATTATTCAACAGCCTTTCTAATAATTTCAGGGATAAGGTAGCCGTGTATATAGGATATAATAATGAGCTTGCTCATCTTGCAGAAGCAGCAGCAGATATTTTTTTAATGCCTTCCCTTTATGAACCGTGCGGACTAAACCAGATATATAGTCTGAAGTACGGAACAGTTCCTGTCGTAAGAAAAACAGGTGGTTTAAATGATACAGTGAAAGACTGGCATGATTGTAAATCTGTAGGGGAAGAATCGGGTACAGGATTTTCTTTCGATGATTATAGCGGTTTTTCTTTATATAAAGCTTTGAATAGAGCTATAGATACATTTAAGGATAAAGTCGTTTGGAGAAAAATCCAGGTTAATGGAATGGCAAAAAATTATTCGTGGGAAAATGCAGCTGAAGAGTATGTTGACTTATATCGTAAATCAAAAAGCATACATCTATCTTTGTAATGAAACATGTATTTATCCCACAAATTCCGACAAGAATTTTGGATTTTAATAATAATATCCGATGGAAAAGTAAAAAAACACATCCCCAAGACTGATTGGATTATTTGGAAGGTTCTTAAAGAGGAAACTCCTGCCAACGGAAAAATCAGCGGGACCGACAGGTGTATCGAAAGATAATGTTAGTCCTACACCATGCCTGAGCTCTTTAAATTTTATTTCATCCTGAACTTCCCAGGCGCGTCCAAGATCGTAACGCATTTTTAAATATGTATCAAAAAATATATCAATGGGTAATCTATAACGGTACTCCAGAGATGTAAGAAAAATTTGTCTCCCGCGGAATTCATCATCTCTCATTCCAAAAAAAGAATCTTGTCCGCCTAAAGAATATTCTTCACTCAGCGGTAAAGTTTTGTCGGCAAATCCCATTAAAAATTTTGGAGAAAATGTACTCACATTATTTATAGTAAAATAGCTTTTATATTGAAAATTAAAATTTGTAAATCCTACATCCCCCCCAAAAACTTTTTGAGCAACTTCATACTCCGCATTAAAATAAAATCCCTTGGATGGGTAGGGATATTTATCCTGGGTATCAATTGTTGTACTACCCTTGAGGCTTACAATTTTATCTTTGAGAGGATTTGAAGTCGACCCGGATTTGTTTTTGATTTCATCAAATTTGTAATTCCCTGTAACAATAAGATTACCGAAATGTTCTACCTGCATTCCTAGAGAAAGAGATGTGCCGTAATAGATCTGCCGGTACTCACCTGCCGTACTTCGCGAAAATGAATGAATACTTGTTGTTGAATCATCTCTGTATTGAAAAACATCATTAAAACGATAAAATGCACTTAGGTTATAAGTTAGATAAGTATTGAATAATCTGTTTGATTTATGCTCAAGTACATATGCCCGGTTTCTCGCTCCACCGAATAAGAGCAGCCCTAGCTCGGTTCCGCTTCCAAACAGATTTTCATCACGAAGATCAAGACTAAGCTGGGCTTTATTCTCATTATCAACCCGGAATCCAACCCTTATAAGACTTGATACCTTTTCACTTACTTTCAGGGTAACAATATTGTTGCCGTTCTCATTTTTAACCAAAAGTAAAATATCGTTAAAAAGATTTGTGCTTCTTAAATCGGTTAATCCTTCTTTGACTTTTTGATATATAAAATAGTCTCCCGCTTCAAATGGAAACTCCCTTTTTATGATTGACTCACTAGTGGATTTATTTCCTTCAATTCTTATTTCAGAAATTATACCTTCATCAAAAATGATCTTGAGAATACCGGCGTTTCTATCAAAAGTAATTTTACGGACATCGGCAAGTGAATAACCTTTATTCCTGTAAAATGTTATAAAACCAATAATTTTGGATTCAATTTTTTCTGAATTATAAGGATTTTTTTTTAATGGGGAAAAATATAAATCTGCAAATTCCTTACTAAACATTGTAATCCCGCTTATTTCTATCGAATTTATTATGGGATTTAAATTTCCCCTTATCCGGATGGTTGAATATCTGCTTTTATGGTCAATCACTGCTTCAACATTTGAATGATTTCCTTTCCATAGCAATGTACTTAAATTATTACGGATCTGATCAGATGAGATTGAATCTTTGGATGACAGGTTTTGCATAAAATTCTCCGACAATGAATCGCCATCCGGAAACAGATTGCTGAAATATTCATCCGTGGTACCATAATTATTTATCATCAGAGAGTCTATCTGGCTTTTTATTTTACGAACAAGCGGTAATGCATCTTTATATCCTTTCTGAATTATTTCTTCAACATTCGAAAAATCTGTGGCTGATTCCTGATCCAGCTGAGGAGAAAGCACTATATTTGCATCTGAAAGTTGATCCTCATTTAGCAGTTTCATGGGTATGCTGATAATCTGATCAGCAATAATCCATGGATATTCAAGCTCATTTTCGGAATGAAGGCTGCTGGTAGTATTAACTGCAATTATGTAATCCGCCCCAAGTTGTTTTGCAATCTTAACCGGAATATTTGCAACAAGTCCGCCGTCTACCAGAACCATAGAATCGGTTTTAACCGGTGAAAGGAAAAATGAAACACTTGAACTTGCCCTCATTGCCTGGCTTAGTGAGCCGCTGCTGATAATAACCGGACTACCGGTAACAAGGTCCGTACAAACAGCTCTGAATATTGTTTTTAATTCATCAAAATTATTTTTTACATGAATGGGTGCTTGAAGTGTAAGCAGATTAAGATAGTTAGATAATTTCTGACCGTTGTTTAAAGAAGTGGGTAAAACCGGGGTTAATCCTTTTAATCGAAGAGAAAAGATAGCTTTATCTTCTGTAATTTTCTGGTCAACGAACAACTCCCTTCTGTCGGTTTCACGCTCAGAAGCAAGGAGATCATCCCAATTGGTATTAACTGCTATTGAATCCAGTTGTTTTATTGTATACCCGGCTGAATAAAGTCCTCCTATAATGCTCCCCATACTTGTTCCGACAATCATATCAATTTTTATTCCGGCTTCCTCAAATGCTTTAAGAATACCAATTTGAGCTAATCCTCTGGCCCCGCCTCCGCTTAATGCCAGAGCAACAACAGGCCTCGCTTCAGGAACTTCTTTCGTTAATCCGAAGGGTAAATCTTTAATTTTATATTTGATAGATATTATATGATGGGATTGGGAATGAAGACTCGCTGCCCCAAACAGAAGTATAATAATTAATATGTTCCTGAAGCGAATCATTCCGTCTATTCGGTCTATCAAACTAAATTTTTATCTGCAGAAAAATAATCTATTAATATATTATTATCTTCTTTTTTTCTGCTGCTGAACTTTAGCGTTTTGCTCTGCCGCTTCCATCAATTTCGACATAAACCCCTTTTTCTTATTTGGATTTTTGACCGGTTCTAAAACCATTCCATCATGTTTGTGATTTATATAATATTGTTGTGCGATTGAAAAAATATTGAACATAAAATAGTAAAGATTTAAACCCGAAGGAAAAGACATAAACATGATCGTCAGGAAAATAGGCATCAAATAAACTAACCCTGCCTGTTTTGGATCTTTAACGCTCATTTTCTGCTGGACAAAAGTGGTCACACCCATCAAAATAGCCAATCCGCTGATTTGATCTATTCCAAATAAAGGAAGCTTAAAAGGCAGTTGATAAATTATATCCGGTATAGAAAGATCCTTAATCCATAATATAAAGGGCTGCTGCCTTAGTTCAATTGCTGTTTTAAATAATCCCCATAACGCAATAAAAATTGGCATCTGCAGAAGAAGAGGTAAACAACCGCCTGCAGGATTAACCCCGTAAGTCTGATATAGCTTCATTGTTTCTTTATTCAGTTTCTGGGGATCATCTTTATATTTTTCTTTAATTTCAGCAATTTTAGGTTGAAGAAGCTGCATCTTCTTCATTGACTGAAAGCTGGATTTTGTTAAGGGGTAAAGAACAAATTTTATTATTAGTGAAAATATTACTATTACAAAACCGTAATTGGGTATAAATGTATGCAGAAAATTAAATAATGGGAGTAGAATATATTCCGCAATAGGGCGAACAATGAATTTAAGTCCGAAGAAACTTCCAAAATCAACAAGTGCTGTGAATTTTTCACCGTACTCTTTTAAGAGATCATAATCAACAGGTCCAATATAGACTGTGAAATAATTTTTTTCGACAGCACCATTCTTAAAAGGAACATTTATTCTTAATGAATAATTTTCCTTTACTCCATCTTTTCCGACAGAAACTCTGCTGCCTTCAATATAGGCACCGTTAACGCTGCCCGGATCTTTTGGCGCTATAATTGAAGCAAAATATTTATCCCTGACTGCAACCCAATCAATTCTGCCGTTAAAATCTTTATTTACATTTTCACCTACGGAAGAGGCATCTACAATTACCTGTTCGCCCCCATAATAAACGCTTGCATCTGAATAATTTGCCTCATCAACGGAATTATCTTCAACAAATCTTAACCCGTTACTCCATACAAGATCATAAGAATTGTTGCTGATTAAATTTGACATATTGACTAATGTTATTTCACTCTGAAAGCTGTATTTATGACCATAAAAAGTATATTTTTTTTCTATATATGAGTTATTCAGTGATGGCAGCCTGAAATTCATTACCAGTGAATCATTGTCCGCTAAAGTATAATGATAATTTGTTGCATCAGAATTAAAAACCAGGTCTCCTGTGTTTATCGCCTTACCATCAGAAGTAACAAATGAAAGATTATATGCATTCCCCTTTGAATAATCGATCAACTGTACATGCGAATTATAAAAATTCTGGTCTTCTCCGGTATTTGCTGAATACCAGTTCTTAAATTTTTTTAAAAAATATTTCTGAATGTTTGCCCCCTTGGTAGAGAGTACCAGAACTGACAGATCATTTTCTACTGTTATAAGTTGTTCTTTTTCTTTGGATGTGGTAAAATATTTTCCATACTCCGTGCTGTCAATTGCAGTCTCCTTATTGGCAGACTTTTTAATTCGCGAAGTGTCTGCTTTTTGTTTCTGTAGCGAAGTATCTTTTTGCACCATGGTAGTGTCCACTTGCTTTCCCTTTTCCATTTTCTCAGGAGTGGGAGAGTTCATGTAAAACCATAGTACCAGAATTGCGCCGATTAAAATGAAAGCTATTGTTGTATTTCTATCCATTATAATTCCATTATCTTAAAGGATCAAAGCCGCCCTTGTTAAAAGGATTGCATCTTAAGATGCGCCAAAAAGATTTTATTCCACCCTTAAATACACCGTACTTCTTAAATGCCTGGATTGAATATTCTGAACAGGTGGGATAAAATCTGCAGGAGGGCGGAAAAACGGGCGAAATAAATTTCTGATATATTCTGATGAGAAAAACAAAAATTCTCCACATCTATAAACTTCTTTCTAACTGAAACAAAATATCTTTTACACCGGGCATAATATCATTTAATTTTATCTTTGGATGATTTTTTTCATTTATCTGATTGGGGGAAAAAATAATTTTCAGTACAATATTTTTTAATAAACACAGTTTAAGCAGATTTTCTTTATTTAGCCTGTATGCGGCTCTGAATAATCTCTTCAGCCGGTTTCGCCAAACAGCTTTTCCTGCTTTGCTGGAAACCGCAACAGTAATCATAATGTTCCCCTCTGAATTATTTTTTTTAACTAAATAAATTGCTTTGATTTTTCTGTTATCGGAAAAAATGACTTTACCGGCAGAATATAACATATCGAAATCAATTTTGCTTTTTATTCTCTCTTCTGCGGAAAGCCCGAAACGCTTCAATAGGCTATTTCTCGTCGCTGACTGTTAATTTTTTTCTTCCTCTGGATCTCCGGCGGGATAATACTTTACGTCCGTTTTTGGTCTTCATTCTTTCTCTGAAACCGTGTTTGTTTTTTCTTTTCCTGTTACTTGGTTGAAAAGTCCGCTTCATTAAATTCTCCTAAATTATCAAAAGACTTTAAAAATAGCAGTTAATAAATAAACAAGCAATACAATAAGATTTAAGTATTTTTTCTCAGGGCAATTTTTCTTGCACTTTTTAAAGAATTAATTTGCGGTAAGGGTAAATACTTTATATTTTTTCATCGTGTTAAACGACCTGAATTTATGTTCATAAAATGTTGATAACTTTGTAATGTGAAAACGTTTCACGAAAATTTGGGGACGAGAAAATTCTCCTTGTTTTAATAAAAAATCTTGATTTGATGAGGATGGTGGCCGTAAGCGTTTGAATATCAAGGGATTACGGCGGGTTATCTAATGTTGATAACTTGTTAATAAATTTTTGTGTCATTAAATAATACATATTAAATTACTGATTTTTCAATCTTTTTGATTGCTTTACATTGTGGATAAGTTTTATGATTAATACGGCTTCATTAAAACCAATTGGTTATCAAGATGCCTCTTCTGCCTGGAAAGATTGCCTGAGATCTATTAAAGAAAATGTCACCTTAATGACATATAACACATGGTTTCTACCAATAAAACCGGTTGAATTAAAAGATAATACTCTGAAAATACAAATTCCGAGTCAGTTTTTCTGGGAATGGATTGATGAACATTATAACACACTCATTAATAAAACAATTGTTGAAACTTTAGGTAATGGGGCAAGACTTTCTTATCTCATCGCTGATGAGATGGAGCGTTCGGATGCACCCGTATCAATTAATAAACCTGTTATTCAGTTAGTGCAGGGTAACTCCGGCCAGGTTCCGAAACATGAAACAAATCTGAACCCGCGTTATTCATTTAATAATTTTATTAAAGGTGAAGGGAATCAGCTTGCAAGAGCTGCGGCTGGTGCAATAAGTGAAAATCCCGGCGGAACATCTTTTAATCCTCTTTTCGTTTATGGCGGAGTAGGTCTCGGTAAAACTCACCTTATCCAGGCAATCGGGAATAAAATACTTAATTTGTTTCCTGACAAAAAAGTAATTTATCTGTCTTCTGATATATTTACCGTGGAATTTGTTGAAGCAATTCAGTCAAATACGGTTAATGATTTTTCTAATTTTTATAGGGGGATGGATGTTTTAATCATTGATGATATTCAATTCCTTATTGGAAAGGAAAAAACCCAGGATCACTTCTTTCATATATTTAATACTCTTCATCAGTCGAGAAAACAAATTATCCTTTCTAGTGATAGAGCTCCTAAAGACTTGAAGGGATTGGATGATCGGCTGATATCTAGATTTCAATGGGGACTTGCTGCAGATATTCAGCCCCCTGAACTTGAGATGAGAATTGCAATTCTTAAAAAGAAATCTGAAGATTATGGAATGGATTTATCCCCCGACATTCTGGAATATGTCGCCAATAATATCACCTCAAATATTCGTGAACTGGAAGGATGCTTGATTAAACTTCTTGCCAACGCTTCTTTGAATTCAAAAGAAATCAATATTGAACTGGCTAAGAAAACTGTAAAGGAAATAGCTACTGACAGAAAGGTTAATGTCACTATCGAAACCATTACAAATATAGTTTCTGAAGTTTTGAATATTGCTGAAAATAAAATTCGGGATAAAACCAGAAAAAAAGAAATTGTGTTGGCCCGGCAGATTGCTATGTATTTGTCAAAGGAGCTGACAAAATCTTCTCTTAAAACAATAGGACTGCATTTCGGTG
>DATICR010000125.1:0-2640 GCA_035456745.1 Ignavibacteriaceae bacterium | reverse complement strand
ATTAAGTTCAAATGAATGCAAATCAGCTTTCAAGTGGAGTTTATTTCTACTGCTTGAATGCCTTTAATTCAGAAAACAAAACTTCATTTTCTTCTGTAAAAAAGATGACGCTTTTGAAATAAAGATTAATTCCTTCAGATTAAAGATATTAATATTCCTGGCTGTGGCATACAACAGCCAGGATTTTAATTTTTAAATGGCATGGAATAATAGGAAGTTAAGTCCGGTAGCCCAAATAAATATTTGTTTATAACTCCACATAAGTAATAAATGTATACGCATAATCAGGCCATAAATCTTTCCCTTAATAAAGAAAGCTCCTGCCTTGAAAAGACTCGCATCAACTTTAAATAAAATTAAGGAAGCCGGAACTCACTTATATATTATTTTGAAGCTAATGATTTTAACCGGAGATTATCTTTTCTTGAAGATTGTGATTTATGGATTCTCTGATAACTCACTCCGATTTTAAATAACCGGTGACTGATCCAACGTCTCCGTTCTGGCAATAAATATCATTGGCATTTCGCAGGATTTAACAGGGAAGTCTCATTATCTTTTACGGTGATTGAATGATCCGAATCACTCACCGACAATTAAATTACATTTTAATTTAGGTACAGTTAAAATACATTATAAGTGTAATCATATCGATACCTAAATGAAAACATATATAATTTTTTTAGCATTCTTTAATCTTCTTTTATTAATTCCGGCAAAGTCAGGAATCAATGCGAATAAAGATGAGAATAATGCTGGAATTGATAAAGTAGTAACTGATTCATTAAAGTCAGAAACTCCGGATTTTTTTGATAGCACTGATTATTTAATTGAGATTCAGGATTCCAGCGGGACAACTGTAAAATTGGATAACTGGCGCGGAAGAAATTTATTAATAATTTATGCACATTCTGATTGCTCTTACTGCGAAGAACTTGTAAATAAATATGAGGCTGAGATACAAAATACGGCGCTTCAGGTAATAGTCTTGTTCCCCGGTCAGGATACAGATGAAATAAAGGAATTCCGAAAAGAAACTTCACTGAAGTATCCATATTATATTGATTCTGCATTTCAATTTAGAAGGAAATATGGAGCAGGAATTGTTCCTGTAACTTTCTACATAAATTCAGATGGCAGGGCAGAACGAATTGCAGGATTGAAGCATAAAGAAGTGGAAGCCTTGATTCAGAAAATAAATAAAGGCTGAATTTAGTAATTCATTCAAAACCAAATATAACTATTTGTAGAGTTCATCCATTTTGAATTAAAAGTAAGGTGGTGGATCCGGCAGTTTACTGCCGCAGGAACATAGCCCGTTTGACTTTTCATAGCTTATCATTTTTTTGCATTCCCTGCACCGCACCCACATTGGATTTATATGATGAGGCACCCAAACGCTGAAATATGCAGCATTAGCCAGATCATCCCAGAATCTTTTCTTGGCGTTATTGTGAGATGGGCTTTGCAAAATCTGACGAACATCTTCAGGATGATTCCAGGCCGTGACTGTAATACTGCGTTCTCCCGCACGGGCCAGAGCTGCCCCGATAAATCCTTCCATTTTCAACAACTCTTTGACAGTATCCCGTCCCCGGTCTCTTATCTCCGGTGTTTCCTCATCTGTATTCCAAATTCCTGTAATGGCAAATGCACCCGGCTTATTTAATTTTCCGGTTTGCGCAAAAACGGAATATCCAAATGAAAAGGGACCAAGCTTATCTGGTTGAACCAGTACCTGTAAGCCTAATTGTTCCGGTACTGCTTTGCTATCAAAGTACCCAACCACAGATTCAATTTTACCGTTAGTTATCTTTATAAAATCGGCTCCTGATACTAATATTTCTTTCCCTGTAGGCGGCAATCCCCGAAAAGTCCCCTTATTGATTCCTTTCATTAACCATTGCGCTGCTACCATCCCATTACCGGTCTCGGCCTTACTAATTATTTCAAAAGAAAGATCAGGAAAGGCTTCCCATAGACTCTGCACATACTTGCCGATATCTCGCCCGCGTATTCTTATATTCGGGTCACTGTATTCACCATTTTCATTAAATTCACTAGCGATTGCATCTGAGTCATGTGCATTCCATGCGTTGAAATACACTTGTGCAACATCTAAGAGATTACTCATATATTATTTTCTCCAAAAAATGTTTAAGGACTGTTTTTATCTTTAATCCTTCGCTTATCTTCTCGCGAATCTTATAATGATGTATTCTCGGATTGGCTATTACTTGCTCTGGCGGCCAGGGCATAGATGAAACATATATAAATAAATGAGATTTGGCAAGGAGGATCTTCACCAACCAGAATAGAAACCAGGACATTATCTCTGTTGAAAATGAATTAACATTGTTTGAGTTTTAATTTCTAAAAAGGTTCTAAATCCTATTAAGAGCTTGGATAACAACAATAATGAATAATCTAATCCAGAATGAGCTGTAAAGGTTCTCTTAGAAGTTTTAGATCCTGTTTCGAAAACTCTTCCTTGAATAGTAAATAAATCGATTAGACTAGGGGAGATTTCTCTCCCCGTAGTTTATTTGAGTAGGATCATTTTCTTGGTATCGATGAATGAGCCTGCTTGGATTCTGTAGAAATAAACACCACTTGGCAAACTTTCTGCATTCCAGATTA
>DATICR010000124.1:0-4911 GCA_035456745.1 Ignavibacteriaceae bacterium | reverse complement strand
TCCCGAAAATTTAAAGCCCTGATAGTAAAAGAAGAAAACGGAAAATTTATCCGGGAAATAACTGAAAGAAATATAGATGATTTACCAGATAACGAAATACTTATAAATGTAAAATATTCTTCACTTAACTATAAAGATGCTCTATCAGCTTCAGGCAATAAAGGAGTAACAAGAAGATATCCGCATACACCGGGAATAGATGCTGCAGGAATAGTTGTGGAATCGAAAACAAATAAATTTAAAGTGGGAGACAATGTCCTTGTAACCGGATATGATTTGGGAATGAATACCTCCGGAGGATTTGGCGAATATATTCGGGTACCGGCAGGTTGGATAGTAGGGATTCCAAAAAATTTGTCACTTAAGGAAAGCATGATTTTGGGTACAGCTGGTATAACAGCCGCGCTGGCTCTCTATAGAATGGAACAGGTTGGACTTGATAAGAACGGAGAAGTACTTGTAACCGGAGCTTCGGGAGGTGTGGGTTCAATGGCAATCGCAATGTTCTCAAAACAAGGTTATAAAATGGTTGCTGGTACAGGTAAACCAGAACAGGAAAGTTATCTGAAGGAAATCGGAGCAGCCTCTCTGATATCCCGCGAAGAAATAAATGACGGCAGCAAAAAAGCTTTATTGTCTGGAAGATGGAGCGGAGTGGTTGACACTGTAGGCGGCAATATTCTTGCAACTGCTATCGCATCCGCAAAACAATGGGGCGTCGTTGCCGCCTGCGGAAATGTGGCATCCATTGAACTTCATACAACTGTTTTCCCGTTCATACTCAGAGGAATAAGTCTGCTTGGCATTAACTCAGAAAAAACACCGATTGAATTGAGAGAAAAGATATGGTCAAAGCTTGCGAACGAATGGAAACCGCCAAAATTAGATATTATGTATCAGGAATGCTCCCTCGAAGAGACAAATACAAAGATCGATGCGATCTTACAGGGAAAAATTAAGGGAAGGGTTTTGGTGAATGTTGGAAAATGAGAATTTAAAATACAGGATTAAGGATTCTAAAACTTCGCTTCCGGATTTGTTTCTTTTATCTTTTATCTTTTATTTTGTTTTCATCCGTTTAATCTTTTGACTTTATTCTTTTATCTTAATAAGAACTTTCAAAGCTTCCACCCATCCATCATCATCATTCAGACTTTCTACAAGTTGCAATTTTTCCCCTCCGTGTGCTTTAAATAAATGTTGATATTCGTCAGCAATTTCAATAACTGTTTCCAGGCAATCAGCAACAAATGCAGGACTAAATACAAGTAGCTTTTTCGCTCCCTTATTAGCAAGCTCAATTATCGTTTTGTCGGTAAACGGTGTAAGCCAGTTTTTATTTAATCTTGATTGAAAACAAACTGTATATTTATCTGCAGGAATATTTAATCTTTCTGTAAGAGTTCTCGTTGTTGCGTAGCTTTGCGCTTTATAACAGTATTTATTTTCTTCAGTAATTTCATTTTCACAATTATGTTCAGAACAGGGTTTCCCGTCAAAATGAACTTTATCGACCTGTCTGACCGGTAACCCATGGTAGCTGAATAAAACATGCTCATATTCATTTAAATTGTATTGCTTCCCTCTTTCTGCAAATGAATTTAAGTAACCTTCATCCTCCCAGAATTGCGTTACCATTTTTATTTCAGGAATCACCCACCACTTTTTTATTATCTTCATCGCTTTATCGACTGCCGAACCTGATGTTGCGGAAGCATATTGGGGAAATAACGGTAGTATAAGTATCCTGTTATAATTTTTCTTTCTCAACCTCTCAAGCACTTCATCCATTGATGGATTCTGGTAACGCATGGCAAGTTCAATATCATATTCTTCTCCCATCTTTTTCTGCAGCTTGCTTTTCAGACTTTCACTGTAAAACAGCAATGGTGAACCTCTGTCAGTCCATAATTTCTGATAGACCTTTGCCGATTTAGGTGCACGGAAAGGGACTATTATAAGATTGACCAGTATTTTCCTCGGCAGCCAGGGAATGTCAATCACCCGTGGATCATTTAAAAATTCTCTCAGATATTTTCTTACATCTGGTACCGAAGGACTATCGGGTGTTCCAAGCTGAATAAGTAATACACCGGTTTTATTCATATGATTTGTTCATTTTTCTTAATAATTACTGAGGAGATAAGTGTAATTTAACCAAATTTATTTTTAAGTTCATTTGTCCTTTGTTTAGAATAATTAGCAGTAAATAATTTTAATACGGCTTCGATTTAAAAAAGATTGCTAAAGCCTGATTTATTTCTTCATTTAATAAAACCATTAACAAAAGACAAATAATAAAATCTTATTGAATTTTATAAAAACGGTACTGTGGAGCAAAAATGAAATACTTTTTCAGAATATTTTTGTTCGTTTTAATTTTTTATGTTGTCGGACTGTTTGCACAATCAAATCCTTATGTAATTCTGATTAGTTTTGATGGTTTTAGATGGGATTATGTTGATAGGGGAATAACTCCAAATTTTGAATACATTAAAGAGCACGGTGTCTCGGCAAAATCCCTGCGACCCTGCTTTCCTTCAAAAACATTTCCTAACCATTTATCTATTATCACCGGTTTGTATCCTGCACATCATGGAATAATATCAAATGGTTTCTGGGATTACTTTACGAATACCCGTTACTATATGGGTGACTCAAATGAAGTTAAGAATGCAAAATGGTATAGAGGGGAAGCATTCTGGGAAACAGCTGAACGACAGGGGATTAAGACAGCAAGTTATTTCTGGCCCGGTTCCGAGGTTACTCTTTCATATAGGCATCCGACTTATTATTATAAATATGAACACTTAAAACCATATAGAGAAAGAGTTGATGGAGTTATCAGGTGGCTTAACCTTCCGTATAATGAACGCCCTCATTTCATTACTTCATATTTTGACGCTACTGATACTTATGGTCATAGGTACGGACCGGATTCTCCTGAAACAAACTCTGCGATCGAACAGCTGGATAGTAGTCTGGGATACTACTTTGAAAGGCTGAAAGAGATAAATCTGTTTGACAGTACTGATATAATTGTCGTTTCAGATCACGGAATGACCAATGTTAGTCAGGATAAAATTATAAACATTGAAAATATCCTTGAAGGATATAAATATAAGCGGAATGACAACGGTTCTATTATGATGATTGAACCTGACAAGGGACAAGACAATGAAATTTACTCCAGACTTAAGGAAAAAGAAAATCACTATAAGGTGTATAAAAGGGAGGAAATCCCGGAGTACTTTCATTTTTCTGATAATCCTTTGATAAGCCGTATTTTAATAATTGCGGATGAGGGCTGGAGTCTTGAGTCAAATAAATCAATTGAAGGAATGAAGAAGTATAGTGCAAAGGGCGATCACGGTTACGATAATTTTTTAATGGACATGAATGGTATTTTTTATGCTTTCGGTCCCGCTTTTAAAAATAATTACCGGGTGGGAACCTTGGATAATATCGATATTTACCCCTTACTCTGTAAAATCTTTAACATTATGCCGAATCCTTTAATAGACGGGAAACTTGAGAGAATAGAATATATTTTGAAATAAAAACAGAGAAGATGTAAAATTGGTTATCTGTGTAATGATATTGATTAACTTAAAGGAATTGGTTTGCTTTGAGGGAAAATCAACCTTGAATTCAATTTTATACCGAAATATCTATTTAATAATGAATGGAATTCTTCTTCGGTAATTTCAGTTTGATTTTTATTACCTTTTTCTGTCACTATTAATTTCAGATCACTTAAACTGATCCGGCCTGTCTCAGTTGCTTTGCTGCAAATAACTTTTTGCGTGAAACTGGATTGGGGTGAGGTCTGATTAAATTCACACATTGATTCATATTCTTTAAGCTGTCTTGGAATAACTGAAAACTTATATTGTGGGAGAAAATCATTTCCATCTGAAGAGCGAAAGAGTATAAAATATCCCTTTTCTTCAGATTCCGAAATTTTGAAATAACCTGCCATATCCTTTTGAATTATATCAAGCTGAAATTTTAACGGTTCAATGAATGAATCTCCGAATCCTACATCAGCCAGGTACTCCGCATTATTAATTTCTACTATCAAAGCCATATGATCAAAATCAGGACTAAATTTACCTGCTTTACTGAAGACTCCTGCAGAGATATATTTCACTTTATATCCGCCGGCAGTTAATAATTCCTTAAAACCACAGTTCAGTTCATAACAAAAGCCACCTCTTTTTTCATTAACCACTTTGTTAAGAAGCTGGTCTGTATCTAAGATTATTTTTCTTCCGGAATGTATATCAAGGTTTTCGAATGGTACATTATATAAATGCTGCCTATGCAGCAAATTGAGTGTGTCCAAATCTGGGTTTAAATTGTGAGTGACATTAATTCTATTTAAATATTTTTGTAATTCCATTCTGTGAAACTCCACTTCGCATAATTCCGTTTTCAGATACACATATTAAGACTTCAATAAAAATTAAATGATATGGTGTGCAATGTCATACAAACATTCTGTAATTCCCTCTAAATTTATTCCCTGGCGGCAATTTGTAACTCTAAATATCATAATTTAAAATAGGGTTTAACCATTTTTCCGTCTCTTCCAGACTCATCCCTTTACGTTTATGATAATCAAGCACCTGGTCTTTATCGATTTTGCCGACGTAAAAATATTTTGCCTCCGGGTGTGCAAAATATAAGCCGCTGATGGATGCCGCGGGATACATTGCCAGGTTTTCAGTAAGTCTGATTGAAGTATTTTTTTCAGCTTCAAGCAAATTGAAGATGGTTATTTTTTCTGTATGATCCGGTTGAGCAGGATAACCCGGGGCGGGGCGAATTCCCTGATATTCTTCCTTGATTAAATCATCATTCTTAAATTCTTCTTCAGGTGAATAACCCCAATATTTTTTCCGTATA
>DATICR010000123.1:0-2307 GCA_035456745.1 Ignavibacteriaceae bacterium | reverse complement strand
CTTCGCCTTATCTTTGATTTTAAAATTATCCGATACATTTATATACTTATTAGATTTTTTATCGAATTTACCTGCAAAGATAATTTCCGCTTTTATCCCTTTGGGATTGTTTACTTTAGGCTTTTCCTTTTGTTCAGGTATAAGTTCAAATGGCTGTTCGCCAATTAAATTATTATACAAATAAACCTTAAGCTTGTATTTGCCAGGTTGTCTGGATTCATTGTTTATAGAAATTGAACTTTTAATTTCAGATATTGTATCATTTGATGAAAAATGAAATGATTTATCGAAAACCGTAGAATCCCGGTTGTCCACCCACAAAATATCACCGTCCAGTTCTTTACCCTGATAGAGATTTCCATTTAATAAATTTATACTGGCACGGGCTTTAGCTTTATCTTTAATCATGAATACATCATCATTACCGGAGATAGTACCATTTTCCTTCCCATTCTTTTTTATAAATGAAATCTTTGCTGAAATCCTTTTAGAAATATCAGCAGGGAAAACCTTTGCAGAATCTACATTGTACGAGGTAAGAAGAAAATTCTTTTCTGCAATCTGTTCACGGAAAAGATAGACTCTCAACTTATAAAGACCAGTATCCCTTTTTTCCGGCTGGACTGCAATTGCACTTTTTATTTCCGGCAGAGAATCTCCGGGTAAAATATCAAGCCGTTTTCTGAAAAAAGAATTACCATCGGGATCAATCCAGTCAATATGAAGCATTAAATCTTTATCCCGGTGGTATTGATAATTTTTTAATTTTATTTCTGCATATACTTTAGACTTACTGCTTGTAGTAAATGCATCTTTAATAATCGGAAGACCCGTTGACTCATCGATTCCTCTGTAAAGAATAATTTCTGCATTTATACCATTGGCATCTTTCGGTGCGTAAAATACTGAACCGTCATCCTGTTTAATGAGCGGAGTTTCGTTTCTTGTTGAACAATTACTTATAAGTAATGAGAAAATTGAAATCAAGAGAATGTTTAATTGTTTCCTCATCATAGGAATTATATCATTTTAATTATAAAATTTGAACTTCTTTGTTTAACCTTCCAGAACCATGCGGAAAGTAAGAGCATAACTGTGAGCAATATTGCCGCTCCGATATAAGTCTCGGTTAAATCTCCAATGCGGTAATAAAAATCAATACGTTTTGAAAAAATGCCGAGCAGGGCTATATGCATACAATAAAAGAAGAGAGGCACCTTTCCCACAATACCGATTACATCCAACACTTTAGGGATGTATTTGTACAATGCGATAAATAATGCAACACCAACAAGGACACAGCCGAAAAACCAGATATTAAAGTAAAGACTTGGTGGATATTTTTGATCAAGGAAAAATGAATAGGAACCAAATTCCGAGAATGGGAATATGTTTCCGTATCCTCTGCCCATTCGTATGCCTGCAGCAACAATAAAAGCAATTAAAGCAAGTCCAAGACTCATTAATATTTTCTGTTTATCTGTTTTCCAGGCTCTTAACCATCCCGGCGCCATGACAGAACCAAGAATACCAACAGCAAACCATGGAATAACAGGATACTTATTGAATTCACCTGCATCAATAAAAGTCTGCATTAAAATCATCTGCCATGTATTTTCCGGATCATATTTAATCTGAAGCAGGAAGGGATGAATCACTAGTATCAGTATTGCGATAATCAGCCTTGTTGGCCATTTGAAATGAATAATAAACGAAAGCAGGATCATTGACATCCCGATTGAAGAAATAATTCCGAGATGCACCAAATCTATACGGGCGAATCCGCTCCACGATGAGTTAACCCATGTCATTTGAAGAAGAACAAGGAATAGACCCCGCTTTATGAAATTCCATTTTATATTACCGTTGGATAAACCTTTTTCTTTTCCTTTCTGATAAGTTAACCACATCATAGCTCCATTCATCATTAGGAATCCCGGAGCGCATAAGTAACTTGAATATCTTAAAATAAATTGTCCCCAGGAAGAGAATAAAGGATCCAGGGGATCGAGATATTTCTGGACTGAATTTAAGTAATATGATGCATGATCAAGCAGCATTAATATTACTATAAAGCCGCGAAACTGGTCAATAAATTCAAAGCGTTTTGGTTTTGCAGGTGAATTATTCAAATTTAAATTCCCGTAAAATGTTATGGAATGGAAATTATTATTAATCCTTCATCCTCATCTGCCACATATATATAGTTATCATCTGCAGTTACACCTTTGGCATATTTCGTAGGGACAGTCCCAATCCGGACAGGTGCTCCCGGGTTAGAGACATCAATAATCTGCAATCCCCTTA
>DATICR010000122.1:0-2030 GCA_035456745.1 Ignavibacteriaceae bacterium | reverse complement strand
ATTCCGGCAAAGCAGTTGAATTTTTCGAATTTGAAATTTTTTAATTCAAATGAAGAAGCAATAAAAAGCGGATTTTTCAGATATGATAATATATCCGTAAACCTGCGTGAGTTTTCGCTGCTGCTTAATGATGCAGCAAGTGTAACCTCCTTAATCTGTTCAACCGAGCGCTGGCTCTCGGGATCAAAGTATCTTATTGATTCTAAAAAATCACCGTCAAATTCGAGACGAACGGGATTATGCTCGCTGTACGACCAGAAATCAATGATTGCCCCGCGCAGGGAATAGTCACCCGGTGCTTCAACAAATTTATCTTTCTGATAATTTAGCAGATTTAAATATTCTATAACATCCTTATAGGAAAGATTTCCGCCAACCTGGATATGTGCTGTTCCTTCAGCTATTCTTTCTTTTAAAGGCAGTTCACAATTTAAAATGTTATACGTAGAGATAAGAATAAACTTTTCTCTTTTCGTAATTTCGGTTAATGTTTCCTGAAGGACTTCAGGGCGGAATTCATTCATTACAAGCAGATTTTCCGCAAGTCCCAGTATCGTCAGCTCAACTTTGAGTTCATCGACTGATCTGGAATCGGGAAGCAGAACAATTACCTGATTTTCTATTAAGGAAAGCCCGTTTATCAGAAAACTTTTTGAAGAACCATACAGTGGTGAGATATAATTAACGTTAGTATCGGCCCGGCCGGACGCAATTATCCCCTGAAAGTTTTTGATTCCCCTTGTGTTCAGAAATTCCCGGACTATATCATTCATAAATCAGCAGCTATTACAACCTGAAAACTGAAATGGCCTTCCATAATTATTATTGGAGGTTGTCTAAAAAGTAAGGAAATGTCATTTCGGGCCAGTCTTCGACTTACGAGTCGGAACGAAGTGAAGATCCCGCTCCAAGCGGGAAAATCTTTTCAATTTGTATGATTTCTCTCCCGACAAGTCGGGATCGAAATGACAAAGGCACTTTTTAGTCGACCCCACTTTAAAACACCAAAAGGGTTCTGAATTAAGAACCCGGGGTGAATTTACATATTTTATCTCTCGGGTATTCCGCTTTTATCTTCAAGCACTTTTCTTAGACTGTCAGCGGCTGCCGGAGAAGTTTCAATTAACAACCAGTTCCTTCATTAATGTGATGATCACAGAACTGAATCTTATTCGGAGAAATCAGAGAATAGATTTTATCTCTTTTTCGAAATACTTTCTGATATCATCAAGCGAAACATCAGATTCGGGTTTAAGATGTCCTATATTCTCATCGTCAATGTCTTCCGTATAAACTAATTGCATAACAAATATTTTTTTTGTCATACCAGGAATATATTGTAATGCGATCTCTAAAACTTTGTTAATATCGTATGCTTTTTTTGTGATTGTATATAAATCATAATAATCACGAAACTTTGCTCTTAACGAAAGAGTGTTGGTTTTCATTGCTGTTAATAACTCTAATCTCCCGATATATGAATTTTTTAACAACCTTTCTCTCTCTTTTAATTTATTCCATCCGTTTGCAAAAAAAGTGACCTTAACCTGATCAATTGAAATATCCAACCCCTCCAGATAAGAATTTATAATTTTTACCGTGTGTGTTCTTGAAATACTATTTAATAATGAATCAATTCTGGCAGATTCTAATTTTTCAATCCAGGTAAAAAAATCAAGATCTTCCGAAATACGGTGATTCAGGTAGATTGAAAGCGCCGAACCGCCGACTAATGTAAAATATTTTAAATCTTCTATTCCTGCCAGAGACGATAATACATCGGCAGCTGCAGGTGCCAGTGATTTGTCAAATTCCTTTTCAGATGGAAGCATTGAAAATATTTATGTCCTGTTTTTAATTAATCCTGATTTAATTCCTTCAAATCTTGGTTTTTGATGATCTTTCAGGAACTTTAAAATTTCAACCCTGCCGCTTGAAATATTAAAAATAAATCCGGCAAGAAAATAATTTAATCGGTTAAATCTTTCATCAGATATGATCTTATCAATCCATAATTTTTTACAATAATC
>DATICR010000121.1:0-2516 GCA_035456745.1 Ignavibacteriaceae bacterium | reverse complement strand
AAGGTTCACTTCAATCTTCTTCAGGTCCCTGAATTCTTTTTTTATTGCAGCAGTAAAACTATCCTTCATCCTCTCCAAATCAATTCCTGCAGGAACTGAAATGGTCAGACTTAATTTATTTCCTTTGCTTTCATATTCTTTAATGGAATTAAGAATGAGGAAATCAGTATTGATATCTTTATCACCAATCCGCTTTAAAGTACTTAGAATTTCACTTTTGGTAATGTCGGCCATTAAAACACCCGGATTTCTTTTGAATTAAAAGACAAACTTATCAAAAAAAAGGTTCAGATTGAATGAAAAAATGAGGTGTGTAATCTTACAGTTTTGTTTTTGAATAATTCCCGGCAGCCTTAATTGTATGATTCATCAGCCATTCCTGTGAATCAACGTGCTTTGCTGTCGGATCATACTTTATTTTGTGGTATTTCATGTCAGGACAAAGAATCCTTGCCTTTACATTATCTTTCAGAGTAGCCTTAATCAATGTCCGGTTTATTTCATCTTTAAGTTTCTGATCTTCAACAGGGAATGCAATTTCTACCCTTCGGTCAAGATTACGCTGCATAAAATCTGCGCTGCTCAAATATATTTCATCTGCACCGTTATTATAAAAATAAAATACTCTGCTGTGTTCAAGATACCTGCCGACAATGCTTATTACTTCGATATTCTCGCTTAAATCCTTTATCCCGGGAATGAGGCAGCAGATTCCGCGTACAATTAGTTTTATTTTCACACCGGCAGATGATGCTTCATACATTGCACTAATTAATGCCGGGTCAACTACTGAATTAAGTTTAAAAATAAGTTTTCCCTCTCCGCCTGCCTGAACATTTCCGATTTCCCGGCTGATCATTGAGAGAAATTTTTCCCTCATATCGATAGGAGCTACTATCAGTTTTTTAAATTCAGTTTGTTTGCTATAACCGGTAAGGTAATTAAAGATATCTGCAACATCGGTACAAATGTCCTCATCATCCGTAAAATACCCGAGATCGGTATATATTTTGGCGGTTACAGCGTTATAATTGCCGGTAGAAAGGTGCACATATCTTTTAACACCTTCTGTTTCCTTTCTAACCACCAGTGTCATTTTAGCATGAGTTTTTAAACCGACCAGACCATAAACTACATGAACACCCACCTTCTCAAGTTCTCTTGCCCAGAATATATTATTCTCTTCATCAAAACGGGCTTTAAGTTCTACGAGTACGGCAACCTGCTTGCCTCTTTCTGCAGCTTCAATTAAATATTTAATGATGGGTGAATTCGGTCCGACACGGTAAAGAGTCTGCTTTATGGCAAGAACATCCTGATCAGCGGAAGCTTCCTTGACAAATTCTATTACCGGGGAAAAGGAATGATAAGGATGATGAAGTAAAATATCTCTTTGTTTAAGCAGGGTAAAAATATCTTCATCATCATTAAAGGCTTTCGGGATGACGGGATAATAAGGTTTAAATTTATGCTGATGCAGCGGGAGATCATATAATGTCATAATATCACTCAAGCCGAGCGGTCCTTCAAGAACGTGAACATCGTCCGCG
The DNA here is from genome assembly GCA_035456745.1 of Ignavibacteriaceae bacterium. GTDB lineage: Bacteria > Bacteroidota > Ignavibacteria > Ignavibacteriales > Ignavibacteriaceae > DATFVA01. The sequence continues at coordinate 966 of DATICR010000121.1, read as the reverse complement.
GTAATTTCCAGGTTTTCCATGAGGGTCTCGAGCATGAATTCGGGCATTTTATCAGCAACTTCAAGTCTGACAACTTTGCCGAAGCGACGGAGCCGTATGTGTTCTTCAATAACACTTAAAAGATCGTCTGCCTCGTCTTCCTGAAGTTCGATATCCGTGTCTCTCGTAATTCTGAATCGATGGGCTTCGATTATTTCCATTCCGGGAAACAAGAACTGCAGATTGGCCCTGATAAGATCTCCCACCCACAAAAACCTTGCGCTAAAATTTCCGTTGGTTTGAATTTTTTTATCCGGATAGAGGATGGTATCAATTCTGAAAAGTCTCGGCAGAATATTGGGAACTTTAACACGTGCGAAATGATTTTCTCCGTTTGGCTTGCGGACAAGGATAGCAAGACTCAGACTTAAATTTGAGATATATGGAAAAGGCCTGCCCGGATCAAAAGCAAGGGGAGTCAGAATCGGGAATATTTCTTTTTTGAAGTATTCGGTCAGCCTGTTCTGTTCCTCTTCTGAGAGATTTGAATAGTCGCAGATATCAATTTGATTTCTTCTCAGATCGGGCACAACCTGGTTCATCCAGAGATCATAAACCTGGTTGAGCATAGGTTTTAGAGTCTTCTCAATTTTCCGGAGCTGCTCTCTTGGTGAGAGTCCGTCTATAGACGGTTCCAGTACATTTGCTGCTATCTGTTCTTTTAAACCGCTGATTCTTATCATATAAAATTCATCAAGATTAGTATGAAAGATTGAAATGAATTTTACTTTTTCAAGAAGCGGCAAAGCTGGATCCAGTGCTTCTTCAAGAACACGCCTGTTAAATTCTACCCAGCTTAAATCCCGGTTAAAGAAGAAATTCGGATCTTTATATTTTTTTAGGAGCTCTTTAGCTGTCATTTTAATCAAATTTCATAAATTAACTTAATAATATAGTCGATTATCGGCACAAATTCGCAGGAAAAAT
>DATICR010000120.1:0-6249 GCA_035456745.1 Ignavibacteriaceae bacterium | reverse complement strand
CTCATCCCAACCCCTCTCTTAGAAAGAGAAGGGCTTATTGTCAACATTACTTTTTATTAATCATTCTATCCTGAGATAAATTGTCAATAAAAACATAATATCCATAATCAGAATAACACTAAAAATAAAATGACATTATCTCCTAAAAGTGGGGTTGTCCAAAAATTTTTTTTGTAATATCGATCCCGATAGGTAGTGAGAGAAATCATTAAATAGGAAAAGAATTATCTATCGAAGACTCACTCGAAATGACAATTTCTTACTTTTTCGACAACCCCACTACAAGGTGAGTTCCTGTTACAAATGAATACGTTAATCCGTCAATTCGTCAATTCTTTAATTCGCCAATTCTTAAAAATAGTATAAGTATTTTATCTTTAATACTCCCACACGGTCAGCGGTATGCATCCTGGCGGGGAGCAGATTTCCTGATTTATCAAATTGATCACTCCTGTCGCTGACTTCATTCAGAGCGAAGTAAATCCAGGATTTAGGAAGGAAGTTGTATGAGAAAAGGAATCCCGCAATAACGTGGTCAAGTCTGTCGACAGATTTAATAAATACGTTATCAGCGTACACCCTTATATTTAAATTATTAATTGGAGTCAAAGAAAAATAAGGGCGCGCGTTATAAGTTATATCTTCAACGTGTCCTTCAGGATTCCCTTCCACATACATATCGTAAGAAGTTCCGAGATCAAGTATATCCAGGGCTTTCCAGGTAACAGATGCACCTGCCCAGGAATAAGGTGCTAAATATTCTCTTGAGAAATTATAAGTTCTTGAATATCCTCCGTATAGATTACCGTACCATTTAGGATTAATATTATACCATGAACTGAAAGTCAAATCATAAAATGTATAAACAAGTCCTTCATCTTTTGCCTTTCCATAATCAACATCAACTTCATATCCCCAGTTATCTCTGAACTGCATATCGAAACCTACCAAGCCGCCCGGATCTGTATAATTATCAATCTTTTCATAATAAAAAGTGGGACCTCCATAAAGTATAATCTGTTTCAGGTAACCTGTTTCAAAATTCCAGACCGGACCGGTAATCATTGTAAATGCACCTGTTCCCGTCCATGGAACAAATCCCACCTCACTTATATCAAATTTATCGCCAATATATCTGCCGCGAACATATGTCATCCATTTGTTGGTCATAGAAACCAATCCAGAAGAGAACGCATAATCGCCCTGAGAATTTTTTATTGATCTTGCTGCCTGATATGACACTTGCCAATCTGATCCGCGAAACGCTCCGTCAATATCCAGTACGCCATAAGTAGTATCCCTGGTCTGTTTTCCAACGAATAAAATTCCTGCCTGTGAATTACCGAACAGTTGTTTTTTTAATCTGACGGAACCAAACCACGCCTGTTCTTCGGTGAGATGGTTTCCATTATCATCGAGGTAATCTTTTTGTCCTGTCATTGCAACAAAGCCGCCGTACTCCCAGTCATTTATTCTGCCGAAGGCCTTGGCGCCGCCATAAAGCTGGACTTCACTGCCATCCGGAAGTTTTTTTCCGATTCTACGGGAATAAAATAATTCGAGAGGTGAATAAAATCCTGTGCTGGTGGATTTGCCTGAAGCCATAAAAATTTCATTTCCTTCTGTGAAGAAAGGTCTCCTCTCTGAAAAATAAGATTCATAACGTGATATATTAAAAGAGAAAGGATCGGCTTCAATCTGTGCAAAATCGGGATTGGCAGTAAGCTGAAATTTTAATTTAGGTGAGGGGTTATAAAGGAGATCCAGTCCAACTTCTCCTTTGACGTCATATTTGTTATCATCCGTCAGTGTAGCTTTGGAAATTCCAACCGGATAAGCTTCAAGGTTGACACCATGCACGGAGGGAATAAAATCTTCAAATACCAGCTTTCCGAATTTTGAAATCCTCTGACCTTCATTCTGTTCATAGTTACACCAGTAAATATCTTCAGCCTGTTTTGGAATCCACCTGTCAAAATCCAAACCCCAGCTATTTACTTTATCATCGTATTGAAATGATCGGTAAGGAATTTTCATTTCAACAACATATCCCCAGTCATAAACTTTTGCATTGGCAAACCAGATACCGTCCCAGCTATAGTCACGATTACGGGCGTCGTCGAGCAAGCGGCAGTCTGATTGACACCCGGATGCAGAAACAGCAAACTTATATGCTGTTTTTTCATCATTAAAAGAATCAAGCATTATTGAAACAAAGTCGCCGTCGAAATTATCGATTGAACCGGCATAGGCCTGTATATCATTTTTATCATCATAACAAATCATCAGGCAGTAAAGAGCATCGGCTGTGCTTAATACTTTTGCGACTGTTTTGCGGGAAGGTGTCTGTCCGTAATATGGCTGCATCTGAAAAAAATCACTCACCGAATCTACTTTACTCCAAACCGGATCAATGATACCATCAACTTTTATTTCTGCATTCATTTCTTTCAGCAGAATTATCTTACTCTGGTTTTTACTTGAAGAAGCAAAAAGTAATGTTGAAGTTAAAATAAGCAGCAGAATTTTTCGCATTTTTTTAATTCCCGGATTCATTATAACTTTTTCTTCCTTTTAGACTTTAAAAAAGATATTTAGTTACTCATAATCCCCGAAGATTATATGAAAGGATTAAAACGATTATGAACGGAAAAGCATTTATCAAAATTAAATTCAGGAAAAAGTTTAAATAACAACGTTTTACCGGTTACCAGTACAGAAGTGAGTTTTGATTTATGAGATGATTCCGGTAAAGCTTGATTTAAATCTACTCTTTTTGCAAATTCCGCTCAATAATTGATTTTTACTCCCACGCCGGCTATTCAGGATTTCTATGATAATTGGTAATGACGATAAAACTATAACAAGCAGGATTGCCGATGGTGATCGGGAAGCAGAGAATTATTTATTTCTGCAGTTCAGAGATCGAATTAAATTAATGGTAAGAATCCGACTGAAAAAAAGAATACCCGATGAAGATCACAAGGATATAATAAGTGAGATTCAACAGGCCATTCTTCTGAGTCTTCGAAAAGGATCATTTAATTCTGAAATGGGAAAAACCCTGGATGCATACATTGCGGGGATTGCAAGCAACGTGGTTGGACAATATTTCAGGAAATTAAATAAAGAAAAAGCCAATACTGATATAGACAATCTTCAGGATATTGCTGATGACGGGAATAATTTATCGGATATCATCAACGAAGAGCGCAGGGAAAAGCTAAGAAAATACCTCAAAAATTTGAAACCGAAATATGCTGAGGTACTCTATCTGCGGTTTTATGAGAACAAATCAATTGATGAAATATCACAAAAACTCAGAATTGAGAAGAGAAGAGTGAGCGAAAGACTAAATTATGCATTTAAGCTGCTTCTGAAGGAATGCAAAAAAGAAAATTATTTTCAATATTCGGGCGATTAAAGCAAATATATCATTATAGAAAGAAATGCGGTAAAATATGGAATGTGAACTGGAAAACAGGCAGGAGCTGATTTCCCGTTATCTTGCTGGTGGACTCACAGAGAAAGAAGCGGAGGTATTCGAGGAACATTATTTCCAGTGTGAGATTTGTTTTGAAGAGCTTAAAGCTGCTGAAGAAGCTGTTAACCTGATTGAGAATGAAGGGAAGTCTGTACTTAATCTGAAAGATAACCCGGAGACTAAAGGAAGTTTTGGTTTCGTCCGAAAATTATCCGGCAACCAGGGTCGTATGAATGGTAATCGCGGCCCGGCAGTTTCATTTGCAATAGTAATTTTTGCGGTGATTCTTCTTGCAGTGCTTTTAATAACAATTCCTACTAATAATGACGGCATTAATGGTCATAATGATGCGGTTGTTAAAAAGGAAAATTCTGTTAAAAATAAATCCGGAGAAAATGAAAAAACTGACCGGGAGAAATCAGGGAAGGAATCACTTCCCGGGAAAATTCAGGAGGAGCAATTCGCTGCGAATCTTAAAGGTCCGGATTTTACCCCCAATCCATATATGGAGGAGTGGTCGACTGAAAATCTCAGGTCGGTAAATGAAAAACTGGATAAGGTGATTTCACCTGCCACAGGGGAAAAATTTCAAAATAAAGATATCATATTCAAGTGGACAATGATTCAGAATGAACCTGTCACCGTTAAAATCTTAACGAATAAAGAGAAAGAAGTATACAGCAAATCACCCGCACAGGGTAGCTTCCCTCAAAATGAAATCAGGGTTTCCCCCGAAGTTTTCAAACATCCGGGATTGTATTACTGGAGAATCGAGGATGAGGAGGAAGTAATCTATATAGGTAAATTCTATTTTCTTAAGTAAAACAAATCAATCTCTTTTAATTGTTATTGATTAGCATAAATAAAATTTTTCAGTTCGCATTTATCATTCAATTTGTGTTTTAATTTTTCAAGCGGGGACACCGATCTGCTGGAACTTTTCAAGTTCCATGAGAAATTCATTCATTGAGACCAAATGAGGACCATGACCTTCAGGGAATTCGATTACGCGTGAATTGGGAAGATTTTTTGCAAGCTCATCAATAATTTTATGCAGCCAGGGAGAAGAACCTGTGCCCTTCACCAGTAACACTGGCGCCTGAAATTTCTGCAAGCGCTTTTTATCATCCTGGTAGTTTACAACAGTTAGCGAATTACGTAAAGATTGTCTGAACGGAAGCCATTTAGTCCATTGGGGAAGTTCATGAGGAGACTGACCGGGCTTAACAAATCCGGCGTGCACCAGAAAATCAGCCAGCATATTTTCATTTATATCTCCATCAAGGGTCAGGAAAAAATCCGCTTCTTTCTGAGTCAACGAATCAAACTTTCCGTTAGTTCTTAGAGTCCACATAGCGGGGGGTTCAATGAGAGTCAGTGTACGGACATGTTCGGGATTATCAAGTGCATACTGCAGTGAAGTAAAAGCACCATAGCTCCAGCCTACAATATCAAGGGGGGCATTATATCCCAATGAATTAATTGTTTCTGCGAGTGCTTCACTTTCTGTCCTGACAGAATAGTTGGGCGGGAGATCACGATTTTCAAAACCATACTGTACATTTAATAGTTGCACTCTTATAACAGTGCGTTTTTCAGAAAGTATTTTCGAATGAGGTTCCCAGCTTAACCATCCGGTTAAACCGCCCGGAACGAGCAGAATTGGTGTACCGCTGCCGCTAACATTTGATTGCATTTTCATAAAAAATTTTCCTTGTTGATTAGCAAATAATAAATCATTTTTTTTAAAAAATTAAATTCTTTTTTAGGAAGGTGCTTTAGGTCATAGGTTACTGAACTTTACAAAATCATCAGTCTCAACCATTTCAGAATAACGTTTGAATTTTAATAATGCGATCATTATTTTTCGATGGGTGATGGAGTTCACCAACCCATTCTACACGAAGTAAACCGTCCTAATACTTACCAGGACTGATAACTCCTATTAAAAAGAAAACTATATAGGAGAATTGTATTGAAAAATATTTTGATGGTGTTCTTTGGCAGCGGCATAGGAGGCATCCTTCGTTTTTGGGGTTCAAATGTTGTTTATAAATTCCTTCCGGCAACATTTCCTTATGGAACTTTATTTGTTAATTTCATCGGAAGTACATTACTGGGATTTTTTATGTATTATCTGGATTACAAAAAGCTTATGGACCAGAATTTAAAATTATTTTTAACGATTGGTTTATGTGGCGGGTTAACAACATTCTCGACTTTTTCATATGAAACTATCAGTTTACTGAAGAACAAAGAATATTTATTTGCCGGAGTAAATGTAATATCCAACATTTTAATAACACTGACTGCCCTATTTCTGACTTACAAACTTTCAAAATTCTAAGCGGGAGTATGAGATGGAAATTAAAGGTAATGCAAAACTTATAAGAATATTTGTGGGGGAAACTGATCTCATTAAGCATATTCCGGTGTACGAGAGAATTGTGCTGGAAGCAAGAAAAAATCACCTTGCAGGAGCGACAGTGATTAAAGGAGTAATGGGATTTGGCAAAACAAGCATAATTCATACTTCCAAAATTCTGCGGCTTTCTGAGAATATGCCTATTCTGATAGAAATAGTGGATGAAGAGGAAAAAATACAAAATTTCCTTCCGATAATTCACGATATCTTCGAGGAAGCCCGCAGCGGAGGTTTAATAACGATGGAAAAAGTCGAAATTTTAAAATATGTTTAACAACAGCCGTGGTCTGACAAAATCTTAACCGTGACAGAAATTTCCTTGAGGAGCTGTTCGCCTTGC
>DATICR010000119.1:0-2126 GCA_035456745.1 Ignavibacteriaceae bacterium | reverse complement strand
AGAAAGCTTTCAAAACAGCAAATGCTTTTTCCAATCAAATCAACAGTATGCCTTCAGCATTTACCCAGACTTTAACTTCCCTTGATTTTGGATTCGGTGAATCATATGAGATAGTCATTGTAGGTGATAGAAATAATAAATTGACTAAAGAGTTTGTGAAATATTTCAGAAGTAAATTTCTTACGAATAAAATTATATTGCATAAAGAACCGGGAGATGATAAATTAAGAACTATTGCCCCCTTCACAGAATTTCAAACTCAAAAGAATAATAAAACAACTGTTTACATCTGCAGAAATTATGTGTGTGAAATTCCTATAACTGATCTTGCTGATATTGAAAAAATATTCCTTCACTAACTCACTTAGTCCCCCCGTCTCTCATCTCAAATCTATATTTCCCTCCGTCTCTGCAATAAAAACTATAGCTCATCTCTACCTACTTCATAGTCTGGCATAGCCAGAACCAAAAAAGGATTACTCTTACTAATGTATTGTCAAGTTAACACTTCAAATAAATAGTCATGATTACAAACAAGTCCTTCCCATTCCAGGGGAAGGACTACAGGATGAGGTCAATTATCAGTAAGAACTTATCCCATATGGGCAGTAATTAATCAGGCTCTCTATGTAATTAATTTTTCTTTCCATTTTACGCAAGAATTGATGACAAACTTCTTACTTCTTACTATTTAAAACACTCTCCCTCTCCCAGTCTCTGAGTCTCTGAGTCTCTCAGTCTCTAAGTCTCTCAGTCTCCCCGTCACTCAGTCTCCCCGTCTCTAAGTCCCCCCGTCAAATATCCTCTACCTTTTCCTTTTCGGTTTATACATATGTGTACTTTGCCCAAAGAAAGCCTCAGCCGCTTCCATTATTGTTTCAGATAATGTCGGATGAGGATGAATTGTCAGCTTTAAATCTGTAACATTTGCACCCATCTCGATGGCAAGCACTCCTTCGGCTATAAGTTCTCCGGCACCAGGTCCGCATATTCCGATACCAAGCAGTCTTTGCGATTCCGGATCGAGGATTAATTTTGTAACTCCGTCGGTTCTTCCTATCGTCAATGCTCTTCCCGATGCTGCCCAGGGATATTTTGAAATTTCGTATTTGATATTCTGTGCTTTAGCCTGATTTTCTGTTAACCCTGCCCAGGCAATTTCAGGATCCGTAAAAACAACAGCAGGAATTGCCAGCGGTTCAAATGCAACTTTTTCACCATTAATTGTATCAATAGCTACCCGGGCTTCGTGCGAAGCTTTATGTGCAAGCATCGGCTCCCCAACAATATCCCCGATTGCATAAATATTCCCTGCACTGGTTTTCATTTGTTTGTTAACAGAAATCCATCCTCTTTCATTGACATTCACATTTGCATTTTCAAGTCCGAGACCTTTTGTATATGGCTTTCTGCCGATTGACATTAATACATAATCGTATTCCTGTTCCTCAATTTTATTCTCAGTTTCGATTTTAACCTTAATTTTGTTCCCGGTCTCTTTCATCTCCACTACTTTTGAATTAAGCAGTATTCTTTCAAATTCATTCCCCAGTTTTTTTGCAAGATGAGAAACAAGATCACGATCTGCTCCGGGAAGTAAACCTGGCATCATTTCAACCACCGAAACTTTTGTACCGAGAGAATAATAAACCGATCCAAGCTCCAGACCTATATATCCTCCTCCTATTACTAATAACGTTTCGGGTATTTCGGGAAGATTAAGTGCTGAAGTTGAGTTTAGTAGTCTTTTACTATCAATATTAAGTGATGGAATTGTTGCGATGATTGAACCGGTAGCAATTACAGCATTTTCAAATTTATAATTCTCAGATGAGCCATCAACTTTTTTTATCTCCAGGTTGTTGGAATTAATAAAACTTGCCGTACCCCGAATATATTTTACTTTTCTCTGTTTGGAAACTATTCCAAGACCTCCTGTCAGCTGATTGACAACTTCATTTTTCCAGTCCCTCAATCTGTCTACATTTATTTTCGGCTTTCCGAATTCTATACCCCAGTCCTTTGCTTCTTTTGATTCATTTATAACTTTGGCTGCATGTAATAATGCCTTGGATGGAATACAACCGCGATACAAACAAACTCCTCCGGGATTAATTTCCCTGTCA